>JAUXGW010000182.1 GCA_030621865.1 Actinomycetes bacterium | reverse complement strand
ATGGCCGGCGATGCCACGTTGGTTATGTGGAGCGCGTTTTTCCGCATTAGTTTCGGTTGCGAGCGGCACGGTGTCGTTTCACACGGATTTTCCGCGGAGGAACAGCGATGACCCAGGCCATGGAACGGCCCGGAGCACAGGCTCCGAAGGTCAAAGGCCACCACAATCCCCCAGAAGGCAAGCCCAAGCCCTGGCCTGTCGAGTTCTTCTCCACCGCAGTGGGCAAGAAGTGGATCATGGCCATCAGCGGAATCGCGCTGATGGGGTTTGTGTTTGCCCACATGTTCGGCAACCTCAAGATGTACTTGGGACCAACCGACTACAACGACTACGCCCACTCGCTGCGCACGCTGCTGCACCCGATCTTTCCGGACGGATTCCTGCTCTGGCTGATGCGCCTCGGCCTCATTGCGATGTTTCTGATCCACATCGGTGTGACCATCTCGCTGACCCGAATGAACCAGACCTCCCGGCCGGTCAAATACCAGTCACAGCGCAGCTACATCGCCGCTGACTTCGCAGCTCGCAGTATGCGCTGGACCGGCACCATCGTGTTCTTCTACCTGATCTACCACCTGGCCGATCTCACCTTTGGGTGGGCCAACCCGGACTTCGTCTACGGCGACGCCTACGGCAACGTCGTGGCCAGCTTCGACCGCTGGTACATCGCCTTGTTCTACATCGTGGCCAATCTCCTTCTCGGAATTCACCTCTACCATGGCGGCTGGTCCATGTTTCAGAGCCTTGGAGTGAACAGTCCCCGATACAACGGGATTCGCCGCGGGTTCGCCATCACGTTCGCTGTGATCGTCACGATCGCCAACGTCTCATTCCCCCTGGCAGTTCAATTCGGCATCGTCAGCTGACCGCCGGTATACCCATGAACTGCCCCAGCCTCTGGAACTCTCGACTGGAGACCAAGTGACGCTCAACCTCGATGCACACATCCCCGAAGGCCCATTGGCCGACAAGTGGACCAACCACAAGTTCGACCTACCGCTGGTCAGCCCCAACAACCGACGCAAGTTCGAAGTGATCGTGGTCGGCACGGGCCTTGCCGGTGCCGGTGCCGCCGCCACTCTCGGCGAACTCGGTTACAACGTGAAGGTCTTCACCTACCACGACTCCCCCAGGCGGGCGCACTCGATCGCCGCCCAGGGCGGCATCAACGCTGCGAAGAACTACCGCAACGACGGCGATTCGATATTCCGCCTCTTCTACGACACCATCAAGGGCGGCGACTACCGCAGCCGCGAGGCCAACGTCTATCGCCTCGCCGAAGTGTCCAACAACATCATCGACCAGGCCACGGCCCAGGGTGTGCCCTTCGCCCGCGAATACGGCGGTGGCCTCGACAACCGTTCATTTGGCGGAGCACAGGTGTCGCGCACCTTCTACGCCCGGGGACAGACCGGACAGCAGTTGCTGCTCGGCGCCTATCAGGCACTTGCCCGCCAGATCCACCTCGGCACAGTGACGCTGTACAACCGCATGGAGATGCTCGACCTGGTCCTGCACGAGGGACGCGCTGTGGGAATCACCACCCGCGACCTCCTCAACGGCGAGGTCAGCTCGCATTCCGGGCACGCTGTCCTGATGGCAACCGGCGGATACGGCAACGTGTACTTCCTGTCGACAAATGCCAAGGCATGCAACGTGACCGCCACCTGGCGTGCACACCGCAAGGGTGCAGCGTTTGCGAATCCCAGCTACACCCAGATCCATCCCACCTGCATTCCGCCCGCGGATGAGTTCCAGTCGAAGCTCACGCTCATGTCGGAGTCGCTGCGCAACGACGGCCGCATCTGGGTTCCGGATGCCGAGGCAGACAACCGGGCTGCCGGGGAGATTCCCGAGGACGAGCGGGATTACTACCTCGAGCGCAAATACCCGAGTTTCGGGAACCTCGTGCCTCGTGACGTTGCCTCTCGAAACGCCAAGACTGTGGTGGACGAAGGCCGGGGAATCGGACCTCTCAACAATGGGGTGTACCTCGACTTCGGCGCAGCAATGGAGCGCTTCGGAGTGGACACCATCCAGGAGCGCTACGGCAACCTCTTCGACATGTACGAGCGCATCACCGGCGAGAATCCGTATGAGGTTCCGATGCGCATCTACCCGGCCACCCACTACACAATGGGCGGACTCTGGGTGGACTACAACCTCGAGACCACAGTGCCCGGACTCTTCGCGCTGGGCGAAGCCAACTTCTCAGATCACGGCGCCAACCGACTCGGTGCGTCTGCACTCATGCAGGGACTAGCCGATGGCTACTTCGTGGCTCCGAGCACCCTCGCCGGCTACCTTGCCGATTGGCTTGGAACCGACGCGGTTCCGACCGATGACCCGGCATTCACCGAATCCCTCAACGAAACCAAGGACCGGATAGACCGCCTGATGTCGGTCAACGGAACCCACACCGTGGACCACTATCACCGCGAATTGGGCAAGGTCATCTGGGAAGACTGTGGCATGAGCCGCAACAGGGCCGGACTCGAAAGGGCTCTCGTCCAGATCCCCGAGATCCGCGAGCAGTTCTGGTCCGATGTCAAGGTTCCCGGAGATCCCAACGGCTGGAATCAGTCGCTGGAGAAGGCCCTGCGAGTGGCTGACTTCATGGAGATGGCCGAGCTCAAGGTTCGCGATGCACTGCATCGTGAAGAGAGTTGCGGTGGGCATTTCCGCGAGGAACACCAGACCGATGAGGGAGAAGCCCAGAGGGATGACGAGAACTTCTCCTACGTTGCGGCCTGGGAATATGGCGGCGAAGACATCCAGAACGACGCGGTGCTCAACAAGGAACCGCTCGAGTTCGAGAACGTGTCGCTGACCCAGCGCAGCTACAAGTGACGTCCCGGCGACAGGAAAGAGAACGACGATGAGCAATATGTTGAACCTGACGCTGAAGGTGTGGAGACAGGATGGTCCCGACACCGCAGGCCAGTTCCAGACCTACAAAACCACCGTTTCCGACGATGCCTCCTTCCTGGAGATGCTGGATTACGTCAACGAGGAACTGATCGAAGCGGATGAAATCCCGATCTCCTTCGACCACGACTGTCGCGAGGGAATCTGCGGCAGCTGTGGTGTGATGATCGACGGTCAGGCCCACGGTCCCCAGCGGGGAACCGCAACGTGTCAGCTGCACATGCGGCAGTTCAACGATGGCGACACCATCGAGATCGAACCATTCCGTGCGGCCGGCTTCCCGATCATCAAGGACCTGGTGGTCAACCGGGCCGCATTCGATCGCATCATCGAGTCCGGCGGATACATCTCCGTGACCACTGGCGCTGCTGAGGACGCCAACGACATTCCCATTCCCAAACACGCTGCGGACGCAGCGATGGACGCCGCTGCGTGCATCGGTTGTGGCGCCTGCGTTGCGGCTTGTCCGAACTCGGCTGCGAACCTGTTCACCGCCGCGAAGATGCAGCAACTGAACATGCTCCCCCAAGGGCAGGCAGAGCGGTACACGCGGTCGAACGCCATGGTCGAGAAGATGGAGCAGTTCTTCGGGTCCTGCACCAACTATGGCGAATGCCAGGAAGCTTGCCCCAAGGAAATCACGATCGACTTCATCGCGATGATGAACCGGGACTACGTGAAGTCCCAGTTGGTGAACCGTCGCCGTCTCGGCCAGAAGAAGCTGGGCTGATGAAGAAGTCACTATCACTCAGCCTTGCCCTGATTCTCCTCCTTGGGCTCGTGGGAGCAGCGTGTGGAGGCAACGACGATTCCTCCACGACGGCCGCTGAGGACACCGGCAACGAGGTCCCTGAAACCGAGGACCTTGATGAAGCGCTGGACGAACTCCAGGACAATCTGGGTGACCTTCCGGACAACTTGGTCGACTGTGCCGAGATCAGCACTCGCTGGGCCGCACTCAACCTGGAAACCCTGGGTGGCGGAACAGCCGAGAACATCCAGGAAGACTCCGACGCCCTCAAGTCTTTGCTTCCCGATGATCTCGCGGATGACGTTGACGTGATCGCTGACAACATGCAGAAGGTGGCCGACAAGGGCATCGTCGCAGCCGCAGACGACCTGGACTCCGACGAGAGCGTTGCAGCCAATGAAGCGATCTCTGAATATCTCGCAGAGACATGCGCCGGCTGACCCGCATCGGGCATCGCTCAGGGGGCAAGTCCGGATCTCCCGAGCGGAATCGGCACCACAAACCCGGATACCGCGCAGCACTGCCCATCGCCGTCGCCTTGATGATGATCGCAACGTTCGGGTGCACCAGCCTGACCAGCTCGGACCTGGCATCCAGAACCTCACCACCGAGACCGGAGGACCCCGGCTTCGACATTGGTGACATCGGAGGTGCGGTCGAGGACTTCGGATCGGGATTCGAAGACTTCTTGAACGACCTGGAGGGCTCCCTCGGGCTGGACGACATACCCGGTGGAATAGCCGATGCCCTTCCCGATCTCGGCCTGGACGAGGTCGGCGAGTGTCTGGAATCGGTGACCCTGTACGGAGCCCTGTATCTGGACGCATTCTCCGGTGCCGACGAAGCAGCCATACGAAGTCGGGGAGATGACCTCAAGAAGCATCTGCCGGACGATCTGCACGACGATGTCGACACTGTGGTGGACGCAGTGATCGAAACTGCGGAAGAAGGTTTGCTCGGCGACAGTGGCGCCCTGGACTCTCCCGAGTACAGTCGCGCAGACGACGCGATCTCGCAGCATCTGGATCAGATGTGCTCCGACACGGAGTTGAACTGATCCATGTTCAACTGATCGTTTCGCTCGACAGTTCACATAGATGGCAGGGGGAGGCCACATGGAGCGTCACAAACTGTTTGATGCCAGCGATGAGCCTCAGGCATCCATGCTCGGCCGCGAAGTGCTGGGACACGAATACGGCCGCCTCGAGTTCTTCGAGGTCCCATCACCAATTCGCGTCAGCTTCGTCACAGAAGAACTCGAAGCCCTCTGCCCTGTGGTGGAGTCGACACAACCCGACATCTACCGCGCAGAGATCTCCTACACCGCCCACACACACGCCGTGGAGTCGAAGTCACTGAAACTCTGGCTGATCACATTTCGGGACCG
>JAUXGW010000196.1 GCA_030621865.1 Actinomycetes bacterium | reverse complement strand
GTCGCACGACCCCGGACAACGTCGATCACCTGCGGATGACAGTTGGAATCCACACAGAACCGGTTGCTCTTGTTCTTGCTCTTACGGCGGGCCAACGTCATCGCCTCAGCCGCAGCTGTCGCCTCGTCGAGCATGGATGCGTTGGCGAAGTCCATGCCGCACAGGTCACTCACGAGTGTCTGGAAATTGAGGAGCATCTCCAGGCGACCTTGGGAGATTTCCGGCTGATACGGCGTGTAGGCGGTGTACCAAGCCGGATTCTCGATGAGGTTGCGCAGGATCACCGCCGGAGTGACGGTGCCGTACCAGCCGGTACCTATCAGACTGGTGGCCACCTCGTTGCCGTTGGCGATCTCCGCCAGTCGGTTCAACAAGCCGGCCTCTGAGAATTCGCCTGCGCCGGGTATCGCCCTTGACAACCCGATCGGCTCGCGGCGGCGGATTGATTCAGGTACGACCGCATCCAGCAGCGTTTCGAGCGAGTCATGGCCAATCTCGTCGAGCATGTGTTCCACAGCGGGACCATCCGGTCCGATGTGGCGATCCACGAATTGGGCTTCGCCGGTGCTGGGAGTGGGTTCTTCAGGGTTGTGCATCATCTACCAATGTGTTCGCGGGTCTCGGGTCTGGGCGTAATGGGGATCACGGTGTCAGCTTGTCGGTGGCGGGCGATAGGAGGAGGGCGGGACCTTCCTGCGGTCCAGATTCTCGTCGGAGAAGGAGCGGGGATCCTCCAACGGTTCGATGTGTGTTGTCACGGTCAGTTCGTCGACGCCCTCGCGAAGTTCATCCTCGATGACTTCGACCAGGTCATGCGCCCGCCTGACCGGCCAGGCGCCCGGCACGAGAACGTGAATTGTCATGAAGGCTCGACTGCCCGCTTGGCGGGTACGCATGCCGTGGAACTGAGTGGAAGGACTTCGATGCCGATCCAGAACTTCCTGAATGGCCGCGAGGTCAGCCGGTTCGAGCGCCACATCCATCAGTCCCTGTGAGGAGCGCCGGATCAGTCGAATTCCCGCAATCACGATGTTGGCAGCCACCACCAGGGCAATGATGGGATCGAGGCGTTCCCAGCCGGTGAGGGCCACCGCAGCAACGGCGACGATCACACCGGCACTCGTCCACACGTCAGTCATCAGGTGCTGAGCGTCGGCAGTCAGTGTGATTGAGTTGTGGTCGCGGCCTGCCCTGCGGAGAATCAGTGCAACGGACATGTTGATGACTGCGGCAGCCAACGTGATCGTCAACCCGAGTCCGACCTCTTCGATCGCTTGGGGATTCATCAGTCGGTCGATTGCCGACCAGGCGATCGTGGCGGCGGCCACGATGATCATCAGACCTTCCGCCAAAGCCGAGAAGTACTCCGCCTTGGCGTGACCGTATGTGTGGAACTCGTCCGGTGGGCGCGCCGCGATCGTCAAAGCGATCAGCGCTCCGATGGCCGCCACAAGGTTGACAGTGGACTCGAGGGCATCAGAAAGCAGTCCGACCGAGTCGGTGATGAGGTAGGCACCGGTTTTCAGTGCGATCGTCGTGATCGCTGCCGCTATCGAAAGCCAGGCGAACTTGGTCAGTTGCTTCCGGTTGGTCATCTCAGCCAATGGGGCGACCGAACGGCACTTCGGTCCACGTGGACAGGAACTCCTCGGCAATCTGGCAGGCGCCCAGCACGGGACCGTCAGCATGACCGAGGATTTCGCTGGTCAGGTCTGCGAGAACGGCTCCGGGGTCACCACCAGTTCGGGCAACCCGGTCACCAGCGGTGGTGAGGAAGTCCGGAAGGATCGTCTTGCCTGCCCGTTGCCCCACTGCGAGCGCCCTCGGGGTGAGTGAGAGCTCGCCGGTTGGCACCAGAACCTGTTGGGGGAGTGAGTCGATCAGTTGGTGATTGATGAGCGCTGGTTTGGAGCCGTACAGAAGAATGTCCGCTTCGGTGGAGAGCGAGTCGGATCCTTCGGCGACCACAGTTGCGCCGGCTTCGCCAATGGCTGCGATCAGCTCGGGTGCGCCCGAATGCTCGACAGCAAATGTCTTGCCGGCAAGCGAGCCAACAGCGGCTCCGGCGCAGGCCAGAATCCCGGCTGCGCGAGCTGCGCCGTCAACGGTCACGAATGGACCAGGCGGTGGAAGGTCCGATGAAGAGATGCCGCGGCCTGCCGACAACGTGAGCGTGCCGGCTCCTGACGTGGGAGCCATTTCGGCGGCGAAGTCGTCCAGCGCCTTCTCGCGATCCTCGGGAAGTGCGTTCACTGCCGCAGATGCTCCACTCACCTTCTCGCCAAGGAGAGCCCAACTGTAGGTGCGGCTCCGAGCGAGCCAGCGGGTGGAGTCAACGAGAACCTTCTTCGCGCACCGCAGGACTCCGTCGGCTGATTCGGCGTCCTCAATGTCGATCACCATGAAGGCGTCGAGGGTTTCAAGCTTGTTGACGGTCACGGAGTGATTCTGTCACACGCGAAAAATGCTGGAGGCCAGGTGCGACGGAACCCCCCGGGCCCTCGCACCTGGCCCAATTACCAGCTACCGGGAGCGCAAGCACTCAACCGGCGACCAACTCTCGTTGGTGATTGAAACCATACGACACCTTGTGAACAATGTCACTATGACGGGAAGAACTGCCCAATCGGTCGGATCAGAGGTTCCCGGGACCCGAGGTTCCCCCGGTTCAGAGTTCGGCTTCAGCGCGGAGCCGGTGTTCGGGCTGACGGCGAAGATCGATGGACTCACCGGATGTCGACAGAGCTTGGCCCTGTTCAGGATCACCCTCGGTCAGTTCCGAAGCTTTCGGTTTCTGCGCAACTGAAGCCCTCGATTTCTGCGCAACCGTGTCGACCAGGGAACCCGGTGTGAGCATGGCGCCAGAGTCGGCTCCCGACTCGGCAAGCTTCCTCGCTGCCGGCAGGACACGACTGTCCATGGAGCCGACTGCTTCGTTGTAGGCGCTGATGGCTCGGTCCAGGTTCTTGCCAACCTTCTGGAAGTGATCGCCGTACTTGGCGAGACGTTCGTGGAGGGTCTTCCCCAGCAGGGCGATCTCAGTGGCCTGTTCCGAAACCTGTCGATCCCTCCAGCCTGTCTGAACTCCTTGGAGAATGGCCATCAGACTCGTCGGAGAGCTCAGCAGGATCCCCTTGCTCCGGGCGACCTCGAGAAGTTCCGGATCGGTGTCCAGTGCTGCCGAAAGGAAGCATTCACCCGGGAGATAGAGGATCACGAGGTCGAGAGTGTGATCGTTTCGGGAATACTCGCGGTCCGCAAGTTCCTTGATCCGGTCCCGAACCGCCTTTGCGAATGATCGGAGGTGCAGTTGCGCACTGGCCTGGTCGTCAGCGTTGTGGGCCTCGACGTAGCCGGCCAGCGGGGCCTTCGCGTCGATCACGATGACCCGATCATTCGAAAGGTGCACGGTCACGTCCGGTCGACCCGTCTGGTCGCCCTGCTGTGCCTTCTGTTCGACGAAGTCGACGTGTTTCAACATGCCAGACATTTCCAGAACCCGGCGAAGTTGGGCTTCGCCCCAGTTCCCGCGAACCCGGTTGTCCTTGAGTGCTGAGGTCAGATCGTGGGTTTCCCTGCGCAGACCTTCATTCGCATTCGTCAGGGATGTGACCAGGCCGGCGACTGTGGCGGAGTCCTTGGTCCGTTCACTCTCCATGTCCTCGAGGCGTTTGCTCAAAGTGGCGAGCACCTTTTGGGTGGCCTGTGCTTCCTTCTCCCGGCGAATACGGGCCTGGTCCTCGATGTTCTTGAAACGACTCTCGCCCTCGCGTTGGACCTGTTCCGACTGGGTCTGAGCCGCTTCGGCCGCCACCCCCCGGTAGATCTCCGCCAATTCGGCCCGATCGGGTTCAGCATCCAGACGAGCCCGTTCCGCCGCACTCTGCTGGGCCAGGGCGATCTCGGCCTCACTCGCCCGCCTGGACGTTTCCTCGTTGCGAAGAAGTGCAGCCTTGGTTTCCCTGCGGCTGGCCTGCAACAGGAGAACACCGGCTGTCGCAAGGACGATGATCAGGAGAAGAAGGATGATGGTCATGTGGGCCTTTCGATGGGGGTTTCACGAGTCGATGTGGGTTTCACAAGGTCCAATGAGCATGACGGTGGGGTGTGACAACGATGCTCGGTGGCCCGATTCACAGAGTCGACATACCGCCGGTTCCCCACCAACTCGCGGTCAGCTTGAGACCCTCCAGCGATGCACGCGGGAAGATCTCTTCGAAGGTTCGTTTGTAACCGGTGTGGGCGATTCTCCAGCCGTCTTCGGTCAGGACGTACTCGTCGCTGTAGAAGCCCGCACCACGCAGACTGATGCCGAAGTCGGTCATTATCACCATGTCGTCAAAGGCCCAGACGCCGCTCGCCTTGCCATCACCGAGAAGTGTTATCTCCGGATGTGAACAACGATGGCTGGACAGGAACTCTTCGCTGCTCATCGATTCCTTCAGAAAGCTGACGATCTCGGCGACACCGTCGAAGG
>JAUXGW010000285.1 GCA_030621865.1 Actinomycetes bacterium | reverse complement strand
AAGATCACCGACACCGAATCGTTGTCCATTCGCTCCCCGAGCTCGCGTATTGTGTCCCTTTCCGACTGCCCTCCGTGACGGTCCGCGAATACTGAACCGAGTCGGCCGTAGACAAGGTCAAAACCGGGATCCGACAACAGTTCGGCCATGAGCACTGCGCGCAGCTGGACGTGGCGGTCCGAGAGGCAGACCGCGCCCACGAGGGAGCAGTCGAGAGTATTCACATGTCGACTAACCACGATCGCATTGCGATCGTCCAGTAGTTCTGCACCTTCGATCTCCACTCGGAGTCCGAGCAACGATTCGGCGCGCCTGATCAAGATGTCCCCCGACCAGCGCTGAAGCGACATGTGCCGGCGGCGCGATGCCACTCCATCGAGTGTCGTGCCGTATCCGGCCCTGATCCACAGCCAGGGAGCGAGCAGCACCTCGGTGCTGTCGTTGAACAGGTACTGGAGGGCGAACAGGTGCAGCCGAACCATTGGCAGCTTGCGACGGAGACGCAACAGATCCGCGGCCGCCAGGATCGGCAGCACCAACGGGGCGGTGAGGAAGGCCAACAACGTGGTGCCCAGCATCATGGGCACAGTGGCCAACCGGCGTTTTACGACTGCCGACCGGCTATTTCGTTTCGAGGACTGCACGGCTTCGTTCATTGGCACATCAGCACTGTCCGCATTGTCGGACACATCGGCACTGTCCGCATTGTCGGGCACATCGGTGTTGTCGGGCGAATCGGTGTTGTCACGGGATCCAGACTTGTTGTGATCCGTTGTTGGACCGCCTCGTTCGAGGGAATCCTCCTTCGGTTCGCGCGTCTGATTTCGGGTCCGCCGGTTCCTCACGTTTCCCAAACCCTGCTGTCAGCGCGGCGATTCCACGCCCCCACAGGAAATCCGGAGATATCCCTTGAAAGGTGGGTCAGGCTGCCGTATCATCGTACATACGTTCGAGTTCTGCACTCCAGCAACAACACCTGATCCATGAGGTTTCGTGGCCTGAACAGCAAGGACCGTACGTGACTCAGCCGTAGGGCTCTCGCAAGTGAACCGTGCATTCCACGGTTCGTCGTGCATCAAGTTTCCGCTCAACCCATGAACCTCAACCCATGAACAAGGCGCGAGCACAGGAGTCGGAGTTCGCTCTCCTTCTCAGCACCGATGCACGTTCCGACGATCACCACGGAGGGGATCGTGATGTCAGAGCCAGCCCGCGACGGACAAGATCCAGAGAACGAGGAGTCGACACTCGACTCAAGTCGAGCTGCGAAAGACTTTGCCGATCTCGCGTCGGAGGCAACGGACCTCTTCGCCCGGATGGCTCCGCTGGAAGCCAGGATCGAATCTGACGACGACCTGCTCAGCACGGCGACCGAACTCGAGCGCACGCGATCATTGTTGGACATCACATCGGCCCATGTCGCCACAGAACTCCGCCAACGGGGAGCTACTCAGGTGGAACACGGCATGACTGTTGAG
Source organism: Actinomycetes bacterium (assembly GCA_030621865.1). Lineage (GTDB taxonomy): Bacteria > Actinomycetota > Acidimicrobiia > Acidimicrobiales > Microtrichaceae > JAHRAZ01. The sequence goes on along the minus strand of JAUXGW010000285.1, from coordinate 1,566 downwards.
CAATTCCTGGCTCAGGCACCGAAACAGGCCAAGGCCGTCTGCAAGCGACGAGTGCGAGTGGCCCAGGCACTCCGTCGCCATTTCGACCGATTCGATGAAGCGATCAGTGAAGGCCAGTTGTCGTGGGCTCATGCCGAGACGATTGAGCAGTACTCAAACCGGCGCATTGTCGATCAGCTGGTGGAACTGCAGCCGGAAATCATCGATCTCGCAAAGTGTATGGAGTTCGATCACTGGCGTCGGCACGTGCTCAGCTTGTGCCGACTGCTCGACCAGGACGGCGGATTCGATCCCTCCGAGGATCCCGAATCAAGCCAGCTCCATCTCAAGGAGAATTCCCTCGGCACCGACGTGAGGGGGAATCTGAGCGGCGAGAACGCCGTGATCGCCAAGGAAACCATCAACAAGGTGGCCGACGAGCTGTTCCAGCAATACAGCCGGGATCGGCAGCACGATCCGCTGCTCGAGATACCGAGCCGAGGTGCTCTCCGGGCTCAGGCGTTCATCGAGATCTGTCGACGTGCCCAAGCAGTGGACCTGGAGTCTTCCAAGCCACCTGCGACCCAGACCACACTCGTCATCACTGCCGACGATTTGCGGTCAGCATCCACGTCCGATGGCCACCAGCACCCAATCAATTCAATCTCCGGGTTGTGCTGCGATCAGCAGATTCAGCCGTTGATCATTGATGAAGACGGGAATCCACTTCACCTCGGACGTTCCCAACGATTGGCCAGCGCCGCCCAGCGCAGAGCGATACGAGTCCGTGACGGAGGATGTGTATTCCCCGGATGCGACGTTCCGGCATCCTGGTCCATCATCCATCACGTGACTCCCTGGCACGCCGGAGGGCGTACGGATGTCTCGGAGATGGCGATGTTGTGTCATCACCACCATGGAGTCACCCACTCCAACCACTGGAACATGTCGGCCAACGAAGATCCAGAGACCGGAGCAGACCAGACATTCGTCTGGACCACTCCCACCGGCCGCAGGATCCACAGCCAACGCCACGGAGTACCTACCCGCCCTCCAGAGCGGCCAAGACCCCGTAAGGGTGACACTCCGCCGAGCTGACTGGCCGGCCGCGGCCGGCCAGTTGATCTCCACTTGTGATCTCTACTTGGAACCGTCCAGCAACGGGGCGAGGAACTGACCCGTGTAACTGTCAGCGACCTTGGCGATGTCTTCGGGTGTTCCCTCAGCGAGGACCTGTCCCCCGCCATCGCCACCTTCGGGACCGAGGTCGATGATCCAGTCGGCGGTTTTGATCACGTCAAGGTTGTGCTCGATCACAACCACGGTGTTGCCCTGATCCACCAAACGCGAGAGCACCGTGAGTAGTTTCCGAATGTCCTCGAAGTGCAAACCGGTAGTTGGCTCGTCGAGCATGTAGATCGTGTGACCGGTTGAACGTTTGGCCAGTTCCGAGGACAACTTCACGCGCTGGGCTTCCCCACCGGACAACGTGGTTGCCGGTTGACCCAGGCGGACGTAGCCAAGGCCGACGTCCACCAGTGTCTGCATGTGTCGGGCGATCGTTGGCTGATTGCTGAAGAACTCCAG
>JAUXGW010000156.1 GCA_030621865.1 Actinomycetes bacterium | reverse complement strand
CAGTCGGTGAGAGTTGGCCGAACAGGTTTCTTCACTGACCTGTCGCCGGCAATCGCTGAAGCAGTGAGTTCCCCGCAGCCGGGAGACACGATGGTTCTGATCGGCGAGGAGGACACCGCAACGGTGGTTGTCTTCCTGTCCGACACGATCAAACCCACGTCTGCGGACGCAGTCTCTGCGTTTACCAGCTTGGGACTCGAATCTGTCCTGCTGACCGGAGACTCGCAGGCTGCTGCGGATCTGGTGGCAGCGGAAGTCGGCATCTCCAACGTGATTGCCGAGGTGTTGCCCGCCGAGAAGCTCGAGGTCATCGAGAGCCTCCAGTCAGACGGCGCCCGCGTGGCAATGGTCGGAGACGGAGTCAACGACGCTCCGGCGCTGGCCGAGGCCGACCTGGGAATCGCAATCGGTACGGGTACCGACGTGGCCCGGGAGGCGTCAGACCTCACGGTGGTGAGCGGTGACCTTCTGGGAGTGGCGGACGCAATAGCCCTCGCCCGTCGAACCCTTGCGATCATCAAGGGCAACCTGTTCTGGGCCTTTGCCTACAATGTGGTGGCGCTACCTCTGGCGGCGTTCGGTGTGCTGAATCCCATGATCGCCTCTGCCGCCATGGGATTCTCCTCGGTGTTCGTGGTGACCAACAGTCTCCGCCTGAAGACCTTCAGCGGATACCGGTGACGCCGAAACCGTCGGCCCGGTGTTGCCGCAGAACCGTCAGTTGACGACCAATCCCACACCTGCAGCGGAGGTTGTCGTCGATGAGCCGTTGGTGCGGCGACTGCTGGTCGATCAGGCACCGGAGCTGGCGAGAGAATCGTTGGTGCTGCGGGCGAATGGTTGGGACAACCTGATATTCAGGCTCGGCGACTCTCACGTTGTGCGGCTGCCGCGCCGGGCATTGGCGGCCGACCTCATCCGTCATGAGCAACGCTGGTTGCCCGAATTGGCCGAGCGGCTGCCGGTTCCGGTACCGGTGCCGCTGGTATGTGGGGAACCGGCACACGGCTATCCGTGGCACTGGAGTGTCACCAACTGGATTCCCGGTGACCTGGCATTGCACCAACTCGATCCGGAGAATCCCGCAGCGGGGAACTGGATGGCAGAACCCGTCGGTGAGTTCCTTCACTCAATGCACGTTGCGGCACCTGCCGACGCGCCCGAGAACCCGTTTCGGGGTGTTCCGTTGGCGCAGAGGGCGGAGATACAGACTGAACGGGAGACGCTGCTGGGTGACCGTCTCGATCCCGGAATCGGACGGTTGTGGGCGGAATTGGCGGACGTCCCGGCCTGGTCGGATCGTCCGCTGTGGCTGCACGGGGACATGCATCCCCTCAACATCGTTGTCAACGATGATTCTGTTGCCGGGGTGATCGACTTCGGCGACCTGACCAGCGGCGACCCCGCGTCGGACCTGGCCGTTGGTTTCATGTTGTTCGATTCCTCAGGGCGCGAGAGGTTCCGGGAATCCACCGGAGAACACAGCGATGACACCTGGAATCGAAGTCGCGCCTGGGCGATCGCTCTCGGAACCGCGTTCCTGGCCCATTCTGCTGACAATCCCGACATGAAGCGGGTAGCGGACTTCACACTTTCGCAGGCACTTGCCGGCTGAAACTCCAGTCCTGATCCGGGCACCCTGATTCATGCCCGCGGCACAGTACTGATTCATGCCCGCGGCACGAGGGCGAGCTGGCGGGACTGAGCCACGAGTTGATCGGCACTGTCCCACACAAGGCCGTCCTCCTCGAGAAATCCACCGCCCACATAACGGGTGCGAAACTCACACTTGAGAGGACCGGGCCGCGGAATCGCACGAATGTGCGCAGTCAACTCGAGGGTCGGCACCCAACCGAGGGGGATCTTGAGGTTGAACACCGGCGGGGGAGCGGCATCCACGATGCACAACAGTGCTATCGAGTCGATCGGCTCGTCATCCTTCAGCGAGATCCACCCTCTCAGCCGGGCGATGTCCGAGGGTTCGCCGCGCATGAAACCAATGTCGTCGGGATGGAAGCGAAGGTTGAGCTTGTTGGCGAAGTTCGGTGATCCACCTTCTGGCCCGATGATCATTCCGGCGCATTCCGATTCCGGTGGCAGGTCCGGTGGTCCACCGTCGTGGATCCTCGGGCCATCCGCCTGCGAAAGGTCCCCAAAGGTGCCGATTGCGGCCATGAGGGTGCGCTCATTGCCGAGTGTGGCCGAGGCGGTGGCGAAACGCCGTCCCTCACGAATCGTGGTCACCGCTGCTGTTACATCCGAGGGAGTGCCGGGGGCAAGGAAGTGGGCGGTCAGGCTTACGGGGTCGGGTCGACCCAAGGCATCGGTCATGGCGCGCCCCAGAATGGAGAGCAGGTATCCGCCATTGGCGTTTCCCCCGATGTCCCAGTCCGGATGGATCCGGCCTCCGAAGAGTCCGGCGTCCGGGGCGGAACCCGGCAGTGGTGTCACAGCTGTGGCTTCGGCGAAGTTCATGTGGCCAATCTGGTCGTCAGTGTGATCATCTGTCGACTCAATCCGACGGATTCGCCAACCGGGGTCGACGATCGTTTTCAGACAAGTGAAGGTTCATCGGTGGGATCTTCCTGCATCGCAGGAGGATCGCCGGGTGTGTCACCTGAACCGTTGGCCAGTGAGCTGCCTTCGATGTTCACGTTGGGAATGATCCTGTCCAGCCACTTCGGTAGCCACCAGTTCCTGTCCCCGAGGAGTTCCATGGTCGCCGGCACCAGGAGCATGCGGACGATGGTGGCATCCAGGAACACCGCCACTGCCAGGCCGAAGCCCATGAGGCGGACTATCCGATCGGTCTCCAGGATGAACGAACCGAACACGAACACCATGATCGCCGCGGCTGCGGTGATGACCTTCGCCGTGGCGGCCAGACCATCTGCAACAGAGGCCTTTGAGTCCCCGGACCGAACCCACTCCTCGTGGATCCGTGAAAGCAGAAATACCTCGTAATCCATGGAAAGGCCGAACACGATTGCGAAGAGCATCATTGGCAGGAAGGGCTCCACGGGTGCCGGCTGGATTCCGGTGATCTCACCGCCAGTTCCCCACTGGAAGAAGATCACGATCAATCCGAAGGCCGCGCCGATGGACAGCAGGTTCATCACCACCGCTTTCAGAGGCACGAGAAGCGACCGGAAGACAACCATCAGGAGCAGGAACGACAAGGCAAGAACTGCTCCGAAGAACAGCGGCATTCTCGCGGAAAGGTAATCAGAGAAGTCCACTGTCATCGGAACCCAGCCAGTGACCAGGATGTCGAGATCCGTTCCGGCGGTGGCAGCCGGGATCACGTCGTCGCGGAGGTTGTGAACCAAATCCGAAGTGGCAGAGTCCTGAGGGGCGGTGGTGGGAATCAGCTGCCAGATGACTGCGGTTGAGGCGGCGGGATCCTCGAAGTTGTTCGGGATCGGACCGCGGACCGAGTCCACACCGTCGGTTGCGCCGAGAGTGTCCGTCAGGTCGAGCATGGACTCCGGAGGTGAGCCGGTTCCCGTCTCCGCGATCAGCATCACCGGACCGTTGTGGCCGGGGCCAAACCCCTCGGATACGAGGTCATAGGCGATCCGGGAAGTCGAAGCGGGAGACTCGTTTCCGTCGTCGGAGAATCCGAGCCGGAGCGCGGCAACCGGAAGGGCCAGGGCAATCAGAAGGCCGGCACTGAGGAGCGCTCCGGCCCACGGGTGATTCTGCACCACACGACTCCAGCGATATGCACGAGTCTCTCGAAGTGGCTTTTCGGGCCGGCGGGGCACCCGCTTGTTCAGGGCAGGTATCCAGCGACTGGCGATCAACACGAGGATGCCGGCCGGGAACGCCACCATTGCCAGTGCGGGAAGCTTCAGGCCCAACCCGACAAGACCGAGCGCCACGAACCCGACGGCGATCAGACCACGCCAACGGGTCACCTCGATGCGATGTCCGGCAAACCCCAGGAGGGCCGGAAGCAAGGTCAGCGAGGCAATGAGGGTTACGGCAACCACCGTCGCGGTTCCCAGCGCGAGGCCGTTCACGAAACTCACCTGCATCAACAACATGCCGAGCAGCGAGACAACCACGGTGATGCCGGCGAACAGCACTGCCCGGCCGGAAGTGTCCAGGGCGTTCACGATCGCAGATTCCACGTCCTGGCCGGCCCGCAGGTGTTCGCGGTAGCGGGTGACGATGAAGAGGGCGTAGTCGATTCCCACACCGAGACCCAGCATCATGCCGAGGGTCATGGTGAAGTCAGGCATCTTCACCAGGTTGGAGAGCAGGAGTGCCAGCGGGATTCCGGCGCCGATGCCTCCGAGGGCAACGCTGATTGGCAAACCCATTGCCAGCACCGAACCGAAGGCGAGGATCAGGATCACCACGGCGAATGCGAGGCCGAGCAACTCTGAGGATGGTACTCCCATCTCCTGGAACACCGGCCCGCCGTAGGCCACCTCGGCGCCGGCAATGTTGGGCTGGACTTCCTTGATCTCCGCGGAGATCACCAACTGATCCTCGGGACTCAACTCCGGTACTTCAACCACCGCGAGCCCGAGTCGGCCGGCATGTTCTCCGCGATCGGAGATCGCTTCGGACTCATACGGCGACCGGACGGTCACGTCCTCAATCTCTCCGACTTCTTCGAGGTAGGCCTCCACGGAGGCCTGCGTGGTCTCCTCGGAGAGTGGACCATCGCTCAGGATCACGATGTTGCCGGTATTGGCCTCGATCTGGCCGTCGAAGTGTTCGTCGAGGAGATCAAGTCCGACGCGGGCCTCCACGTTCGGCAGATCCGGTTCGGACTCGACTTCGGACCCGACAACTCCTGCCATGGCACCCAGTGCCACGAGCGCCGCGAGCCAGACAGAAACCACAATCCCGCGTCTACGGACACAGAAGGTACCAACTCGAATGAACACGCTGCCTCACCAGAAATCGGGCCTCACCAGAATTTGGGGGCCCCTGCCGCCGCTCAGGTAACCAGCGACAGCACCGGACAAGTCTGATTGTGGGGAACGCAGAGCCGCAAATCTGGCGGGGTGACATGGGTCTCAACCTGCGTGATCGTCCCCCGGGGTCAGCGGTTGTACGCAGCGAGTAGAACAGAACCCGAGTCACAACCCAGTCAAGGTGATCGAGTGTCGACCAAGGAACCTGAAAACGGAGTTGCAGGCGCCACGAAGGCATCAGGTGTGCTGTTCCTCCTGGCGTCCGCCCAATTCCTGATGACGGTCGACGCCACTGTGATGAATGTGTCGATTCCCAATCTTGTGGAGGACCTGGACACCGACGTCTCGTCGATACAGGGAGTGATCACGGCCTACACGCTCGTCATGGCTGCTGCGATGCTCACCGGAGCCAAACTGGGCGACATCCTGGGTCGTCGAAGAGCCTTCCGGATTGGCCTGGCCATCTACGGATGTGGTTCAGCAGTCACCGCGATTTCCCCGAATGTCACGGTTCTGCTTCTTGGCTGGTCACTTCTCGAGGGACTGGGGGCAGCGCTGGTCATGCCTGCCGTGACTGCGTTGATTGCGGGCTCCTTCACTGGCCAGAAGCGTGCCAAGGCATACGGGACAATTGCAGCGGCTGCTGCGGTTGCGGTTGCGGCTGGACCGATAGTGGGTGGTTTCGTCACTACTCGCTGGTCATGGCGCTGGGTCTTCGTGGCCGAGGTGCTCATCGTGATTCTGCTGCTCATCGGATCGCGGCGACTGAGTCCTGCCGAACAGGGCCGTCACGTGCCACAACTGGATCTGGTCGGTGCAGGACTGTCGGCGCTCGGCATGGCCCTGGTGGTCTTCGGAGTGCTTCAGGCGGCCGGCTGGGGATTGCTCATTCCGAACGTGAA
>JAUXGW010000389.1 GCA_030621865.1 Actinomycetes bacterium | reverse complement strand
CGCCCCTGCGCAAGGTTCGAACAGGAGTTGAAGGCCGATCTCTCAGGCAGTCAGATTTCTCAGCCGGTCAGGGCCAGGGGCGCCTGGGTGGTGGAGGGCACGCTGGTTGTGGTCGGTGCTCCCGGTGTCGAAGTGGTCGTGGTGGTGGTCGTGGTCGTGGGCTCGTTGACGACAAGGTCCGGACCACCCCCGTCGACCTCACCTTCCACCAGGTTGCATGCAGCGGTGACGGGGAAGGTTCCGGGTGTGCCGGGGGCGGTCAGGGCACCGGTGAGATTCTGGCGAAGGAGGCCGCCTCCGACGTCCACAGGGGATCCGTCTGGCTGCAGCGGGAAATCGGTGCCGTCGATGTTGCCCACGGCGCTTTGGAAGGCGTCCCAGTCGTGGTATTCGCAGTAGCCAGTGGCCGCCAGCTGTTGGCCCGGGGTCGCGGGATTCGGGGTGAGGGTCACTTGGACTGTGCCGCCAGTCCTGCCGGCAACCGATGCGGTCCCCGTTGCGGGGGCGATGGCGAAGGAGAAAAGGGCAATCGCAGCAATGGCGATGGCTTTGAGTGTGCGTCTCGTCATGAGTGCAGCCTATCTGACTCTTTTTCAGCTTCATTGTTTCCAGTTTCCAACTTCATTGTTTCCACCTTCATTGTTCGGTCTGAGATTCTTGCGGTGCGAGGCGGATACCATTCGCATTGATGCAACTTTCATTGAGTGGGCAAGACTTGTCGAGCGGTTCCACCAATTCGGTTCTGTCCTATCGATCGGCCGGATCGGCGATGTCCGCATGGAGTCGCGTTTCCGCAGCGTCGGCCGGATCGGTTCTGTCAGTGGTTTCGGTGGGTTCGATCCTGTCTGCTGCTTCGGCCGGGTCGATCCTTTCGATCGGTTCGGCGGGATCGATTCTTTCGATCGCCTCCGCTGGATCCATTCTGTCGGTCCGCAGCAGGGGCAAGATCCTCTGTGTGGACGACCAGAGAATTGGATTGGACCTTTTCAGATTCCGCTGATCATCTTCGGGAAGGGGCTGACAGGGGAGCACCAGGTACCACCGGCTCCTCGGCAGGTGGCTGGCCACTACGTTCGACAACATGATCTTCGCCGCCGAGGAAGTCTCCCCCGTTGTGTCACTGGGACTGGGTGCCCTGATGATCGGTGCCGGGGCTCTTCTCTGGGTGATGGCTGTTCGAACTGCCGGAGGGAGAACCGGGCGGAACAACTTCATCGGGATACGCACCAAGGCCACTCAGGCGTCCGACGGGGCCTGGCTCGCAGCGCACAAAGCAGCTGAACGTTCGTTTCAGGTGGCCGCTGTGGAATGTGTTCTCACCGGATTGGCCCTCATGGTTCTGGGTCAGAACTCGGAGTGGATGGTCCTGATCGTTCTCGTCGGAGTGGCCCTGATGCTGGGAGCGGTGGTCAACGCTTTCGTACTTGGTACTCAAGCTGCCGGGGAATTCACGGGGGATGACGCGGCCGATTCGTGAGCGGTCACAGACGAGAGATCGGCCGGGCCAAGAGTGGTCGCGTTGTCCATGGGCTGGGCCCGTGGATTCAAGGGCAGCGTCAAGGCACTCAAGCGCGGTGAGGTCAAGGAGTTCAGCGCGACACTGGAAGTTGCGCGTCATCATGCGGTTGAGCGGATGGTCGACGAAGCGCTCGCACTTGGTGGTGACGCCGTCGTGGGGAACGTGACTGATCCCGGCAGCAAAGGGTTCGTTTTCCGTGAAGAACGGG
>JAUXGW010000411.1 GCA_030621865.1 Actinomycetes bacterium | reverse complement strand
GCGGTCGGTCCAACAATGGTTGGATGCATCTGGGAGAAACCGCCAACGATCAAGCGATCCCATTCGGCAAACCCCTGGACGGTGTGCGCGTGCTCGCTGCGGAACAGATGCAGGCGCTGCCGTTCGCCACCCAACTGCTCGCCAGGTTCGGCGCCGAAGTAGTCAAAGTCGAGCACCCAGTCGACGGTGAGTCTGGCCGAAGCTCGGCGCCGTCCATGGCGGATCCGCAGGGCCGACGCGTGGGCGCCACGTTCTTGCGCAACAACCTCAACAAGCACTCCATCGGACTCGACCTCAAGTCCGACCGCGGCCGGGAGATCTTCATCGAGTTGGCCGGGAAGTTTGATGTGGTGGGCGAGAACTTCAAGGCGGGAACCATGGACAGGCTCGGCCTCGGTTATGCCGATCTCTCCGAACGGTGGCCAGAGCTGATCTATGTGAGTGTGTCGGGCTTCGGAAACACTGGCGACTCGCCTTATAGGAACTGGCCTGCCTACGCAATGGTGCCCGAGGCGATGTCCGGGCTCTACGAATACAGCCGGATCGCGGACGAACCACCCCGGGTCATTCCGGCAGGTGCACTGGGCGATATTTCCTCGGCCCTGTTCGCGGTTATCGGTGTGCAGGCTGCTTTGCGGCACAGGGAACACACAGGTCGCGGCCAGCTCGTGGACATCGCAATGCTCGACGCGATGATGGCGATGGGTGACCTGGTGACCAACTTCTGGTCACTCGGGCAACGCAACACTGTGCCCGAAGTGATCATGGCGAGCTTCCATGCGAACGACGGCTGGTTCGTGGTGCAGGTGGCCCGCGAGCACCAATTCATTGCCTTGGCCGAACTTGTCGGCCAACTCGACTGGCTCACCGATGACCGTCTCTCCACCCGCCGTGGCTGGTCAGACCACACCGAGGACCTGATCAGGCCGGCCATCGAGGCCTGGGCAGCAGACAAGACACGGCTCGAGGTGTGCGATGCTCTTGGCGGCCAGGGCATCCCTGCGGGTCCCTGCTTCACACCCGGAGAGGTCATCGAGGACGAGCATGTGGCCAATCGCAACATGCTCGTCGAGATGGACCGGGTGGACGGAGTGGAAGAACCTGTGCTGATCCCGGGTAATCCGGTGAAGATGTCCAATGTGGCCGAAGGCCCCGAGACCCGGGTTCCCTGGGTCGGCGAACACACCGATCAGGTTCTCGGCAAGGAACTCGGTCTCAGCGAATCCGAATTGGCCGACCTCCGCGCCAACGGCGTCATCTGATCCTTCTCCACACCCGCTCCCCCACAGCCCCTCCCACCCCCCACGCCCCAGCGAAGAATCCGTTCTCTCAGCGCAGAATCCGTTCTGTGATGGTCAGGTCGCGCTTTTGCGCGACCTGACCATCACAGAACAAGAAAATAGGGAGTCAGCTGGGATCCATCTTGGCGATCTCAGCGAGGAGTTCCTCCTCGGACATCTCCTTGATGCGTGTGGAGATTATCCAGACATGGCCAAAGGGATCCTCCACCCGGCTCGACCGGTCGCCGTAG
>JAUXGW010000362.1 GCA_030621865.1 Actinomycetes bacterium | reverse complement strand
GGCCCGACATTCGTGAAGGTCGGTCAGGTCATCGCTTCCTCCGGCATGTTTCCCGACGACGTGGCCCGCCCGGCGATGCGTTGCCTGCAGGAGGTGCCTCCTTTCGAATTCGAGCTGGTTCGCGAAACGGTCCTCAATGACTTGGGGCATGATCCGAGGACGTTGTTCCGCAGAGTCGATGAGCGCGCCCTGTCAGCAGCTTCGGTGGGTCAGGTCCACGCCGTTGAATTGCCCGACGGGACCGAGGCCGTGATCAAGCTCCTGCGGCCCGGTATCGCGGAGTCCATGAACCGTGATCTGCGGATCACGTACTTCGCAGCCAGACTCCTCATGCGAACAAAGTTGGGTCGCCGGGCCAACGCGGTCGGCTTGATCCGTGACCTGCACAAGCTCACCAACCAGGAACTCAACACCTCGCTCGAGGCCTACCGTCAGGCCGAGTTCCGGGAGAACCTCCATGTGTTCGGGGACAATCTCATGGTGACCGCTCCCAAGGTGTTCTGGAACTATTGCGGCCCGCATGTGATCTGCATGGAACGTGTCTACGGCGTTCCCATGGATGACTTCGATTCCCACAAGCGGATGGGATTCGACGGGGCTTCGAACCTGCGCCGCGGCATGAAGGCCTGGATTGAGGCGATGGCGGTGCACGGCCCGTTCCATGGCGATCTGCACGCAGGCAACATCTGGGCTCTCGAAGACGGCCGGGCCTGCTTTCTGGACTTCGGAATCATGGGGGAGTTCACGCCCGAGTGGCAGGCCATGGTCAAGGACATCCTCTACACCTTCATGATCGACGAGGACTTCGCCCGAATCGTGAGGGGTTACAAACGACTTGGAGTCATCGACGCCGACCTGGGTGACGACGAGATGCTGGGTCAGATGTTGGCCATGGCATTCGAGCCGGTGATGAGCTCCCGCATGGAGGATCTCCAGTTCTCCGAGTTGTTCCAGAAGTCATTGGAGATTGCAGAACAGATGGGTGACATCGCTGCCCCCCAGGAACTCAGTCTGCTCGGGAAGCAGTTTCTGTACTACGAGCGATATGTGAAGGGCATAGCGCCCGACTACCTGATCGTGAAGGACCCGTATCTCATCAAGAACATCTTCCCCGAAGAGGCTCAGGCCAAGATGGCAGAGCTCAGGGCCGAGGATCCCGCGGCCATCGTGGATCCCGATGACTGGGACCTTGATGACGCCGCGCTGTCCGCCCCGCCATCCGTCTGATCAGCCAAACCCGAGCTTTGCGGGACGGGTGCACCGAAAAACCCGTTGTCAGAGTTTTTCCTCGGGTCAGCGGCCCGAGGCGAGACTCGTTGCGCCCATCCGTTCCGTTGCGCGAGACCCGTTAGGGTGCCGCGATGGCAGCTCTGGAATTCGACGACTTCGATCCCAAGATCGCAGAAGCAGTTCTCAGCGGATTCGGAATGCTCTCAGATGGGCTGATGGGGTATCTGGGTATCCGACACACTCGGGTCGGCCCCGGAACCCTCAGCGCCGAGGTCGATGTGGTCGACGAATTCCTCAATCCGTTCGGCATGATCCACGGCGGCGTTCTGTCGGCGTTGGTGGATCACACCCTCGGAGCCGTGATGTATCCCGTGATGCCCGCAGGCGCGTGGGCAGCAACCACCGAGTACAAACTCAATCTCACAGCGCCGGTCCGCGAAGGTGTGCTGCGTGTGGACGCCGAAGTGGTCTCGATGTCGCGTAGTGCGGGGGTCATTCAGGTGCGAGCGTACGAAGTTTCCGACGGTGGCGAACGCCTCGTCGGCCTCGCCCAGGGTTCTTGCACAATCAAGCTGCCGGGGTAGGCACGCGGCTTACGCCCCTGAGCTGGGACTTGAACGCCTCGTTGTCGAAGATCGACGGTTCGGTTGTGGAAATGAAATCCAGCAGCTCCGCGGTGAAACGTTGCGCGTCCGTGTGGTGCGGGAAGTGGCCGGAGTCTTCGAAGATGCTGACGCGTGCGTGAGGCAACGTGTCCTGGAGTTGGTCTGCGTGCTCCACG
>JAUXGW010000355.1 GCA_030621865.1 Actinomycetes bacterium | reverse complement strand
GATCCCGGTCCTGTGCAGGAGGCGGAAGCTCCTCGCCGGGAGATCTTGCGGATGCCTCCGGCGGCCGCCATGGCGTCCGTTGGTGGGAACGCCGCGCCTGAATGGATGGAGCGCCTCGGGGTTCCGGAGGCAGTTGAGGTGCAGGGCCCAACCGACGGGTGGTGGCTTCTTCGCTCGGACTCAACCGAAGCGCTGTGTGACGCCGGTGCATCCGTGGAGCGCCCAGCCGGAACACTCCGCCTGCGCGTGGATCCGGTCCGGTTGCCGCGGTAGGCGAACTGCGGGCAAACGTTCAGCCCGCGGTCTCATCCCACACGTCGATCGTGCCCGAGTAGTTCGCCACCCAGACCCGCCCCGTCGATGTGTCGTAGCTGATCCCGATCGGGTGATGCCCCGAAGCCACCGTCTGCAGGGTCGACATGTCCGCCGTAGCCAACTTGGTGACGTTGTCACTCTGGTAATTGACGACATACAACGATGTACCGTCCTCGGAGATGTCCATCGATCGCGGCTGGCTTCCGGTGGCCACCTTGGCCACCACTTCACCGGTTGTGGTGTCGATCTTGGCCACTCGCCCCTCTGCGTTGAGCGTGGCGTACAGGAACTTCCCGTCGGGGCCGAGGACCAGATGCCGGGGACCTTGCCCCACGCTGATCGTCCTGGCAATCGATCCGTCTTCGAGGTTGACGACTGCGATGTCCGAGCTACCCATGATCGCCACATATGCGGTCCTGGAGTCCTCGGTCACCGCGATGCCTCGCGGGTATCGACCGATCGGCACGGTCTGCAGCACTTCGCCGGTCTCGGTGTCAGCGATGGTCATGTCGTAGGTGCACCAGTTGGTCGCGAGCACCTTCTGACCGTCGGGAGTCACCGCCACATACTTGGGCACCGCTCCGGTGGGGATGACTTGGCGAATGTCCCAGTCCGTCGTGTCGATGCGGTACAGGAAGCTCGGCGGGGTGCCGTCCGCAGGAGTGCACTTGTCGCTGCCCTCTCCGAATCCCGGCCCGTACATCGAGTAGTTGGAGATGTACACCGCACTTCCGTCGGGCACGAAGGCCGCCTCGACGGGAGCGCCCTGGTACTCGCCGTCCTTGTCAACTCCGAATTCGGACAGCGTGACGGTGTCCGGCACGGTCGCCAGCAGTTTCCCGTCGGAGTCGTACGCAGTCATCGTGTGGCGGTACATCATGTTCTGGGCGGTGACGGTGCCTTCTCCCGAGGCGACGACCGATTTCGGCCTGATGTCACCGGTGATCTGGGTGAATTTCTCCATGGTGAGGGTGTCGGCCGGCGGCCGCGGCGCGGCGGTCGTGGTTGGCGCTGTCGTAGAAGTCCCGTGATCGGATCCGCCCGATGCCGTGACTACACCGGGGGTGTCGGCGTTGGAGTCCGAGACCTGCCGCACTGTGGTGCCCGCACAACCCGTGAGCACGAGTCCCGCCAGCACTGCCGGTGTAAGCACTGTGCGCGCCAACGCTGTGCGGGGCCGGAGATTCATGCTCCAGATTGCCATTCCGGTGCAGCCGGGGCGAGGCACCCCCGGCAGATCCGATCGGCGGCCATCCCGAATGGACGGAGCAGGTCCGGTGAAGGAGGGATTACGCGCTCCATTTCGTCAGGGTTGTTATGGTGTGGTCGGGAAGAGCGAGGGGAAGACATGTCACATTTGCGTTTGTCGCCGTGGTTGTTGGCGCCCATGGGTCTGGCAATCACATTGCTGGGGTCATCGTGTGCCTCGGAAGAGCCTGAGCGAGTGATTGGCATCGATCTCGAGACGATTGCCGCTGTCGCTGCCGAGATCCCTTCATCGTCGGGCCGGATCCGGATGGAATACCCCGTCCCCGGGGAGTCCGGAGTTCAGACGACAACATCGACGATGTCATTCGATGGCGACGACATGGCAGGGACCGGGACTTGGCCCACGGCTGAGGGAGATCTGGAAACGGCGGTTCGCCATGTTGGCGGCGAGTACTACCTGAAGAATCGGGCCATGTTGCGGTGGATGCTCGATCACTACCCGCCTGATGACTCCGCGTCCGTCGACTTCATGCCGGTTGATGACGCCCGGCTGGAGGACTATGAGGACCATCTGGAATCGACCGATCGATGGGATCTC
>JAUXGW010000234.1 GCA_030621865.1 Actinomycetes bacterium | reverse complement strand
CCCCCACAGGTCGCAGGCCCGGGTGAGGTCGCCGATCCGATCCCAGGCGACCGGGCCGTGTTCTCCCTCGAGCCAGTACCCGTCGAAGCCGAGCGGCCCGACGAAGTCGATGGTATCTGCAGAGGGGGAGTGTCCTGCCACGATCACCACCGTCTCTCCGGCGTCCAGTCGGTGTTTGGCCCGATTGGCTCGGGCGCCGGTTGGGCTGAGGCCCGTTGTCGATTCCATGGTTCAGGTCTCCTGCCCAGCGATGTGGACGGCTCCGACGGCCGACCTGATTGTGTATCCGGACCAGCCCAGAACCAACATCGAGTGGCGCAGGATCACAATCAAGGACCGACGTTAGGTTCGGTTCATATTCCGGTCAACATTGCTTCACCGCTGGTTTCCCACAGCGCATCTCAACCGGGGGGAACACAACCGTCGAACCTTCCGCCAGGACGGCCAATGCCCCGAAAGCACCGAGATCCTGAAGTCACCAGCAATGTCACCAGCAATGTGGAACGCCCCCCCGAGGGCGGCTAGACAATCGGGATGATTGAAGGTTCGGAAAACACCGTCATCAATTGCTCACCGGCGGAGGTGTTCGACGCCGTCGCTGATGTGACCCGCATGGGCGACTGGAGTCCCGAGTGCACTGGCGGACGGTGGGTCGAGCCTGCAACCGGACCTGCGGTTGGAGCCAGATTCGAAGGTGACAACATCGCAAAACTCGGACCCGTCACACTCAAGAAGTGGGCCACGATCTCCGAGATCACGGAATGCGAGCCCAACGAAGTCTTCGAGTTCGTCGCCGCGGGCTACACCACGTGGCGCTATGAGTTCGAGGAATGCGATGGCGGAACGAGCGTGACGGAATCGTTCAGCTTCCGGTCGCACGAGGGCTGGCAGAAATTCGTCTACGAGACCCTGGCCCGGCGGTCCACATCCATGGTGACAGGTATGCAGCAGACCCTTGCCCGGATGAAGGAAACCCTCGAGAGCTGAACGGTGCGCGTGTGTCCGCCCATGGCGGGTCGCAGTCCTATTCTCCGACGCCGCCCTGGCGACCGGTCTGGAATGCGCCGTAGTAACCGCCGTCAGTCCAGAGGACCTCGCCTGACACATAACTCATCCGGGGGCTGTTGAGCATCACGAGCGGCCACGCCTGTTCTTCGGCGGTCGAGTATCGCCCGATCGGGCCAATCGCTGTGTCGATGAGGTCCTTGCCGGCAAGATCGTGGAAGGCGGGCATCATCGCCGTGTCGGTGGGGCCGGGGTTGATGCAGTTCAGGCGAATGCCGTGGTCCGACATGTAGTCGAAGCCCCGGTGGCCAACCCAGAAGTCGATGGTGTATTTCGACCAGAGGTAACCACTCCAGCCCCAGATGTCCTCATTGGCTTCCAGCCAGGCTTTGGCTTCGGAGAATGACTCGTTGCCGATGAGCTCGAGAATGGTCTCGCGGTGGCCTTCCCAGCCGACTGCCCCGGCCGACGAGATGCAGCCAACCGAGCCTCCCCGGACGATCTTGGGCCGCAGCGTTTCGATCAGGTGCCGGGCGCCGACGAAGTTGACGAGGAACGTGTCGAGTTCGCTGAACGGAGGACCGGGTAGGCCGGCGCAACTGAAGACGGAGTCAATCGGACCTGCGATCTGCTCGGCGGCAGAGTCGATCGAGGCCGGGTCGCGGAGATCAACTTCGATCGTCTTGTCGATGGCGACCGTTGTCTCCTTGATGTCGAGGCCAGTCACGTTTGCCCCCAGATCGACGAGAATCTGGGCCGTGGCTCGCCCCATTCCCGATGCCGTTCCGGTGACCACGACATTCGCATCTTCGTATCCGAGTGGGTCTTGCATGGGAAGCTCCGTTTCTGGGTTGGCAGCGTCTCGATACACGCAGTGTCGACACACGGCGGGTGCGCTGCCATCTCCGCGGCCGGCACACGGTATTGGCCATGATAAGTGGTGCAACCGGGCAAGCTCGCCGATGTGAATCACTGGACGACATTCCCGTCGCATCCCGCGGGATTCACCGAGGTCAACACTGATGTTTCAGAGGTCGATACCGATGTTTCAGAGGTCGGGGCTGGTGTTTCAGAGGTCGGGACTGTTGCTTGACGAGCCTGATTCAGGTGTCGCGTGAATCCAATGGCTTGTCGTGTGAATCGAGGGATGGAAGCATCGGCCGATGGCAATTGCGGCGGAACTCGAGGAATGGGTTGACGAGACGGCCACCACGGCGCTCTATGTGCATGTTCGAGGCAAGACGATCACCCAGATCGACCGACCCCATGCGACCTCAGGCTGGTACGGGATAGACGGTCAGGCTCATGCGGGGACCATCGAGGAAGGGGCGATCGGCCTGCCTTTCGAGCCGACCCCCGATGGTCGAATGCGACAAGACGTGGCATCCGTGCAGAAGAGCGTCATTGCGGTGATGGTGGGGATTGCGCTCGACCGGGGACTTCTGGAATTCGATGATCCTGTGAGCAAATACCTGGGAGCGGGATGGACCCGAGCCGGTGACGGCCACGAAAGGGCAGTCACTGTTCGCCACCTGCTGTCGATGACCTCGGGCCTCGACAACGCACTGGAAAGCGAAGGAGCGCCGGGGGAGCAGTGGCGGTATGGCCTGGGTCCCGCATGGCACATCCTCAAGCCGCTCCTGGTCTGCGCCACCGGCTCATCCCTGGACGAGCTCACCGAGGAGTGGATTCTCATTCCGTTGGGCATGGATGAGACCACCTGGATTTCCCGCCCGGGGATGGCATACCTGGATGGCACTCCCTTCGAGGCACTATTCACAACGGCTCGCGACCTCATCCGGTTCGGTGAAATGGTTCTCGACGGCGGTGTGTCCCCCGATGGGCACAAGGTCATCTCAACGGCCGTCCTGTCGCAGTTGCTGCAGCCTTCGCAAGCCCACAATCCGGCGTACGGACTGTTGTGGTGGCTGAACGGCCAGCGGTCTCATCTTGTGCCGTTGGCCATCGAACCGATTGATGACGTTCTGTATCCGGCGGCGCCATTGGACATGGTCCTGGCTTCCGGGGCCATGGGGCAGGTGTGTCAGGTGATTCCAAGTCGAGAGGCGGTGATCGTGCGCCTCGGGGGACCGGTGCCGGGAGTGTTCGATCCCGGCGGCGCTGCGGTCGTCAGGGACTTCTGGCGGGTGTTCGGCAAGAACGAAGCCATCTTCGAGGGAGACTGATGGACGTTGACCTGCTTGCCGAGTGCTGGGCCAGAGGTGGCCTCGAGGCGCCACCCGGTGCCCGAACTGGAGTAACCGGAGTCGATCCCGTCCTCGCATCCCGCCACCGCGTTGGCGAGACTTCCGCTGCGGCGATGGCATTGGCTGGTGCCTGGTCAGCATACGTCCGGGAGTTGCGCGGTGGGCCACCCCAGAAGGTGCGGGTGGATGTGGCTGACGCTGCGGCAGCACTCCTCGGATTCTTGTTGCAGGATTTCGATGGACTGGATCTGTCCAGGGCAGGGAATCCCCTGACGGCGTTGTATCCCACGGCGGATGACCGCTGGATCCATCTCCACGGTGGATTCCCCCATCTTGGGGAAGGGACGGTCCAGTTGCTGGGATGCGATGCCACAGCGGACTCGGTATCCACCGCCGTCGCGAAGTGGTCGGCACTCGAACTGGAGGACGCCATTGCGGAGGCGGACCTCTGTGCAGCGATGGTGCGGACAAACGCCGAGTGGGAAGAACACCCCCAGGGTCGGGCGCTCGCCTCTTTGCCGGCGGTGACCATTCGTCGAATTGGCGATGCACCGCCGCGGCAGCGGGGTTCATGCATGCGACCCCTCGAAGGTGTGCGAGTGGCTGATCTGAC
>JAUXGW010000248.1 GCA_030621865.1 Actinomycetes bacterium | reverse complement strand
GCGGGGGCTGCGATGTACGAATACTTCGGAGCGGCGCTGGACGCCAGGGAAGCCGATCCGGGTGGGGATGACTTGCTGACTCGCTTCCTGACTTCCGAGGTGGAGGGTCGAAAGATGTCGAGGGAGGAGATGCTGGACATCAGCTACCTCTTCATCCTCGGTGGACTCGACACGGTCACCTCAACACTCGATTGTTCCTTCGCTTTCCTGGCGGAGCATCCGGAACACAGGCGACCGCTGGCTGAAAACCCGGAAACGGTCCCCGCCGCCGTGGAGGAGCTGCTCCGGTTGCACACACCCGTGATGCAGGTGCTGAGGATGGTGGCGCAGCCCACGGAGTTGCATGGAGTCAAGATGAATCCGGGTGACACCGTCGTGGTGATGTTGGGCGCCGCCGATACCGATTCCGATGAGTTCGGCAGTCAGGCCGAAGAGTTCGATCCGGATCGGGATGTGAACCGCCATCTCGCGTTCGGCGGTGGTCCCCACCGCTGCCTGGGTTCGCATCTGGCCCGCCTGGAGTTGCGCATCACACTGGAGGAGTTCCACCGGCGGATTCCTGACTATCGACTCGTTGAAGGGGTGGAGCTCGAGTACTCGCCGGGAATCCGGGAGATCACCGAGATTCCGGTCCTGTTTTGAGATGCGACTCCGGTAGCGCAACAGCGGCAACGGAAAGGTAGGACCAGGAGATGAAGGTTGTTGTCGATGAACACGCATGTGTTGGTCACGGCCGCTGTTATGCGCTGGCGCCCCACGTTTTCGCACCCGACGACATGGGTCATTGCGAGATCGTGCAGGAGGACATCGATGACTACGCCCTGGAGGCAGTGAGGATTGCCGTGGCGTCATGCCCCGAAGATGCGTTGGAGCTAATCGACTGAGACTTCAGCGATAACTGAGATTTCAGCGACAACTGAGATTTCGGCGGTAACTGAGACCTCAGCGGTAACCGGGTGGTCAGTGACCGGTGAAGTCGGGAGGGCGTTTCTCGGCGAATGCCCTCATGCCTTCAGCCATGTCGCTCGATGCCGTGGCGAGGGCCTGAAAGTGTCCTTCCAGGGCCAGGCTGTCGGCAAGTGTGGATTCGAAGCTCTTGTTGAGCAGTTGTTTGGACAGGCCGAGGGAGCGGGTCGGTCCTTCGGCAAGGCTCGCCGCCAACTCCGTTGCAGAGCTGAGGGCATCGGCATCGTTTTGGGTGTGCCGGTGCACGAGGCCTTCCTCGACGGCCTGGTTGCCGTTGATGCCCTCACCGAGAAGCACGAGCTGCCGTGCTCGGGGGAGTCCGACCAGCCGGGGCAGCAGATAGGCGCCGCCTGCGTCCACCACCAGTCCCCATTTGGCGAAACTCCAGCGAAACTTCGTGCTGTCACTCACGAACACGAAATCGCACGCCAGGCCAAGGTGAGCACCGGGACCGATGGCATGTCCCTGCACGGCAGCCACCGACGGTTTGTCCAGCTCCCACAACTCACTCACGAAAGTCTGAACTCCAACCCGCAGAGCTTGAGATGTGGAGCGCGGGTCGAAATCGGCTTTGCCGGCCTGCGCAACGGTGGAGTCCCGCAGATCCATTCCCGAACAGAATGAGTCTCCTGTTCCCTTGATCAGAACGCAGCGGACCAGCTCGTCGTTGCGACAAGCCCTGATCGCGTCGATGAGGTCATCCCGCATGGCGACGGTGAGCGCATTGGCAGCTTCCGGGCGGTTGAGCGTGATGGTTCCCACGCCCCCGGATATGTCGAAGTGAAGTTCTTCCGTCATCTTTCCTACTCGGCGATCGTCAGTATGTTGACCACCGAAACTCCACTTCCACGACCGCCGACGTTGTGCTGCAGGGTATTGCCGGATCGCAGTTTGACCTGCCGGTAGCCTGCTTCCTCCCTCAACTGCCACCAGCACTCTGTCAGCTGAGCGATGCCGGTGGCACCTATGGGATGACCCTTGGCGAGTAGTCCTCCCGAAGTGTTGATGGGTATGGAACCGTCAAGGGCAGTCTCACCTTCCAGTGATGCGACGCCGCCCTTGCCCTTTTCGAAGAAACCGAGGTCCTCGATGTCCAGGATCTCGGTGATCGTGAAGCAGTCGTGGACCTCGGCCATGTCCATGTCGGCTGGTCCGAGGTTGGCCATCTCGTAAGCGCGTGAGGATGCGCCAACGGTGGCACTCATGCCAACGAAATTGGCCTTTTCGTGCAGGTACGGATGATCCGTTGCGATCCCGATGCCCGCAACCTGAACTGGCTTGGCCGTGTAGTCAGCGGCTCGTTCGGGTGTGGTGATCAGCACGGCGGCGGCTCCGTCGGTCTGTGGGCAGCAGTCGAGAAGTCCCAGCGGCGAACAAACTTCGGGAGCGTTGAGCACCTGGTCCACGGTCACCTCGTACTGGAAGTGTGCGTACGGATCGAGTTTGCCGTTGTGATGGTTCTTGACCGCAACCGACGCCAGCATCTCCTTGGTGGTTCCGAACTCATGCATGTGTCTGGTGGCGAAGGGAGCGAACAGGACAGGGGCGGACTCTCCACGGGTGTACACCGGGTGTCCACCTGCTGCGCGTGCCAGCAGTCCCTCCTCGGATGATTTGTCGCGCATCTTCTCCACGCCGATCACCAACACCACGTCGTGAAGGCCGGATGCGACAGCCATGCAGCCGACACGGAAGGCGTCGGAACCACTCGGGCAGGCGTTCTCGATGCGGGTGCATGCGACGCCGTTCAGTCCCAGCGCACTTGGGACCGTGTTGCCGCCGATACCCTCCTGGCCCCACAGAGTTCCCCTCTGGGTGGCCACGAAGATGGCATCTATGTCCTCGGGATCCATTCCGTTGTCGACCGAAGTGATCGCCGCGTCAAATGCACCTCTGGCCATCTGCTCGTAGGACTGATCGAACAATTCACCCATCTTGATGAGCCCTGCTCCGACAACGGACACTCGATTCCAGCTCATCGGGAATCCCCCAGTGTTCTGACTTTCCATCCGTACACAGGTACTCCTCTTTCGATGGTGTAACGCCGAGGTACCAGTTCTACCTCCGAACCGACGGCCAGGTCGGATCCGTCGTCGGCTCCTTGGAGCTGGACCCGGGATCCGTCGGACAGGTCGATCACGACAAGGGGAAGAGGTGCCTCGAAGGGGGCAGGCATGGTCTGGTTGATCACAAACGTCTGGACCACGCCGGTCGTCGGCAGGCGCTGGATGTCGAACTTGGTGCCACCGCATCCGGGGCAACTGGGGTGCACCGATGGAGGGAGATTCACAGTGCCGCAGTCCACACAGCGTGCGCCCAGCAGACCCAGCACTTCGCGCTCGTCGCGGACGAACATTGCGCTGCCGGGTGGAACTGCCATCTCGACTGATTCACCGGTCGGTTTCAATTGGCCACGGGCACGCAGAACCTGTGTGTAGGTGGCCGGCCGGCCCTGATCGAGGCACTCCTCGACCTTTCCCGCACCGGACACGGGCTGATCCACTTCGATCAGAACGGAGGTGGATCGCCCGCCTCCATAACCGATGATCCCCAGAGGGCCGGGTTCATCGAGCGCTGCGCTGGCACCGAGCATTGCTGCGGCGGACGCCGTGTCACCGAGTTGTCGCCTCGTGTCGAGTGACACCGGTGGATCATCGGACAATTTCTTCGTGGCCAGTGACCCGAGGCGACC
>JAUXGW010000058.1 GCA_030621865.1 Actinomycetes bacterium | reverse complement strand
GATGAACCCACCAATGACCTCGACGTTGACACCCTGCGGGCCCTGGAAGGAGCTCTCGAGGAGTTCCCGGGTTGCGCGGTGGTGATCAGCCACGACCGTTGGTTCCTCGACCGAATCGCCACCCACATACTGGCTTTCGAAGGGAACTCCGAAGTTCGCTGGTTTGAAGGAGACTTCTCGGAATACGAGGACTTCAGACGCAAGGAACTAGGCGCAGAGGCAGATCAACCGCACCGCATCAAGTACAAGCCGCTCCAGCGATGACCTCGCCCCGGCAATGAAACCCCGGCAATGAAGCTGTCCCCCGTTCGAGCCGTGTCGATAACCGTTTTCGTGCTCGGTATTGCAGGCATGATCGTTGGCTCGATTGCCGACAACAACGGCACGGCGATCGCATTCGGCATCGCAACCGCCCTCGCTGCGATATGCCTGATCGTGGCAACGGCTTCCCAGAACCCGCCGCGGCTCACCTTCGACGAGTCCACGGCCCAGAGGATGGAGTCGACCATCCAGGACCTGGTCTCTGAAGGAGCGGATGAGCAGGAACTGCGCGATCTCGTCAGACAATCCGTGGAACTCGGCCGGGGTGCAGTGGAACCGCGGTAGGGATTCACAGAACGCCCGATACGCTGTCCTTCAGGCAGCGACCGGATCCATTCCCCAACCCTGCGAACTCCCGACCCTCCGAACCGCTGCCGGCTGGAGGACCATGGCATCAACAGGTACTTCGTCCAGGAAGACTCTGAAGAGTCGCGCTGTCCTGCGAGATGTGGAACCGGGGAGTTCCGTGGAATGTGTCCACTGTGGGGAACGGGTGAAGTTCCAGGCAAAGGTTCGCCACAAGCAGGTGATCTGCAACGTCTACGTGGGCGGAAGCTGGGACCGCGTGGAGCACTATCACGACGATTGCTACGAGCAGGCCAGGGAGCCTCACGGCGCGGTGGATATGACACCTGTGCCAAGAACGCGCCAACAGAAGCCAAGTGAGAAGAAGTAGCCGTCTCCAACAGGTCTTCAGACCACGGCGATCACCGAGGCTGCCATTTCCTGTGCCGAGCCGTCGCCCGGCACCAAAGTGAGTTCTGGCGCCGTGGGAGCCTCGTAAGGATCATCGATTCCGGTCATCGAGGTGATCTCACCGGCGCGGGCCTTTGCGTAGAGCCCTTTGGGATCACGCTGCTCACACAGCTCGAGCGGAGTGTCCACGAACACCTCGACGAAACGCAACCCTGCGCCCTCGACGCGTTCACGCGCTGCATCACGAGCCGATCGGTATGGGGAGATGAGCGGAACCACGACCACCAACCCGGCATCGGCGAAGAGGGTGGAAACTTCGGAAACCCGCCTGATGTTCTCGATGCGGTCAGCTTCGCTGAAACCCAGATCGGCGTTGAGGCCGTGGCGCACATTGTCGCCGTCGAGAAGGTAGGCAGCCCGCCCCGAGGCAATCAGCAAGCGCTCCAATTCCACAGCCACGGTTGATTTTCCGGATCCCGAAAGTCCGGTCAACCAGATGACCAGCCCGGCGCCACCAGTGATTTCAGAGCGGGCGTCGCGGTGGACTTCGCCAGGATGCCAGACAACATTCGAAGAACGCGATTCCCTGGACCGACCACCCTCGGTCACTGTGGTGTGCCGATGATCATTCCGGCACCGATCGTGTTGTTCGTGGCCTCGTCAATGAGTATGAAAGATCCGGTTTCGCGGTTCCTTCGATATTCATCGAAGAAGAGCGGCTGGGTGGTGCGCAGGGTTACACGCCCGATCTCGTTCAAAGAGAGCGTGTGTGCCTCCACATCACGGTGCAGGGTGTTCACGTCAAGGCGGTACTGGATGTCTTTCACCAGTGCGCGCGCGGTGCGAGTGGTGTGTTTGATCGCGACCTTGCTTCCGGGTGCCAGCGAGGTCCCTTCCGACAACCAGCACACCATTGCCTCGATGTCCTGGGATGAGGTCGGCTGGTTGTGCGGACGGCAGATCATGTCGCCGCGGCTGATGTCGATCTCATCGGTGAGGGTCACAGTGACCGCCATCGGAGAGAAGGCTTCGGATGCGGGGCCTTCGGGGGTGTCAATCTGGGCGATCTTGGACGCGAAACCCGATGGAAGGACCACTACGTCGTCACCCGGCTTCAGGACTCCACCGGCAATGCTGCCCGCGTATCCGCGATAGTCGTGGAACTCCTCGCTGTGCGGACGAATCACGTACTGAACCGGAAGCCGCGCGTCGATCAGGTTGCGGTCTGAGGAGATGTGAACCGTCTCCAGGTGATGCAGCAGCGACGTTCCGCCGTACCACGGGGTGTTCTCGGAGCGCTCCACCACATTGTCACCCTTGAGGGCAGATATCGGGATGAAGGTCAGATCCGTGACTTCGAGCTTGCTCGCGAAGTGACCGAACTCCTCCACGATTTCGTCGAAACGTTCCTCGCTGTAGTCCACAAGGTCCATCTTGTTGACCGCCACCACGAGGTGGGGAATGCGAAGCAGCGAGGCGATGAAGGAGTGACGGCGGGACTGCTCCAGCACACCCTTTCGGGCATCGATCAGAATGATCGCCAAGTCGGCTGTGGACGCACCGGTGACCATGTTGCGCGTGTACTGAACGTGACCGGGAGTGTCAGCGATGATGAATTTGCGCTTGGGCGTGGCGAAGTAGCGATAGGCAACGTCGATGGTGATGCCTTGTTCCCGCTCGGCACGAAGGCCGTCGGTGAGCAGTGCGAGGTTGGTTTCGTCAAGACCCATCCGTTCACTGACATCTGCCACCGCTTCCAGTTGATCTTCGAATATGGATTTCGAGTCAAAAAGCAGGCGGCCAATGAGGGTTGACTTGCCGTCATCCACTGAACCAGCGGTTGCGAATCGCATCATTTCCATCAGAAGTATCCCTCCCGCTTGCGATCTTCCATTGCCGCTTCGGATGCACGATCATCCGCACGCGTGGCACCACGCTCGGTGATTCTCGTTGCGGATACTTCGTCGATGATCGCCGACACCGTGCCGGCATCCGATTCGACTGCACCTGTGCAGGTGGCATCACCAACGGTGCGAAATCGAACCTGACGGGTCTCAACCCGCTCGTGGTCCGCCACCGTGATGAAGTCAGTGATGGCCAACCACATTCCGTCACGGGCGATCACCTCGCGCTCGTGTGCATAGTAGATCGACGGGACATCGATGTCCTCGGTTTCGATGTACTGCCAGATATCGAGTTCGGTCCAGTTGCTCAGCGGGAATATACGGATGTGTTCACCGCGGTGATGGCGCCCGTTGTAGAGGCTCCAGAGTTCAGGACGCTGGTTCTTCGGATCCCACTGGCCGAAGTCGTCGCGGAACGAATAGAAGCGTTCCTTGGCCCTGGCCCGCTCCTCGTCCCGGCGCGCACCGCCGAAAGCTGCATCGAATCCGTGTTCTCCAAGTGCGTCGAGCAGTGTTGTGGTCTGGAGCTGATTGCGGCTGGCGCCCGGACCGGTCTGTTCGACCACGCGACCGGAGTCGATCGAATCCTGCACCGAGGCAACAACCAACTTGACACCGAGTTCTGAAACTCGACGGTCGCGATACTCATACACCTCGGCGAAGTTGTGTCCCGTGTCGATGTGCATCAACGGGAACGGCATGCGCGCCGGCCAGAAGGCCTTGGTGGCCAGATGCAGCATCACGATCGAGTCCTTGCCACCGCTGAACAGCAGAACGGGTCGCTCGAATTCGGCAGCCACCTCGCGGAATACGTGAATCGACTCCGCTTGCAGGGCCTTCAGATGGGATAGCTCGTAGTTCATCTCGCCATCGAGTGTGCTCCAGAGGGCGCCGACAACCAAAGCCAGACTCCCTCGGATGCCCTCGAATCCCGGTCAGGAAGGTTACGAACCAGCCGCCGAATACCGGCCGATCCACCGGGGATCAAGGCCACGATATGAGCAGATTTGCCCCAAGGTAAGGTCTGGGAGTGCAGAATCAGGCGCAACCGGCCCCAGCCGACCACAACCTCGCTGCCGATCTGGCAACGCGGGCGGGAGCCTTGCTCATCTCCACGCGCGATCAGCTCACAGCCGAAGGTGCTGACAAATACACGATCAAGGCTGAGGGAGATCGACAGTCGCACGTCTGGCTGATGGAACAACTGGCGCAGGCTCGCCCGGATGATGCTGTCCTTTCCGAGGAAGCAACCGCCGACGAGATCCACAACTCGAAGCGTCTTTCCACAAACAGGGTCTGGATCGTGGATCCCCTCGATGGAACCCGGGAATACGGCGAGGGGCGAGCTGACTGGGCCGTCCACGTCGCGCTGGCAATCGACGGCAAGCCCGTGTGCGGAGCAGTTGCCCTTCCATCGCTGGGCCTGACATTCGCCACCGCAGAGCCGCCCACCCTGGTCCCTGCTCCCGAGACTCCCAGAGTGATCGTCAGCCGGTCACGCCCTCCGGCAGAAGCGCTCGCTGTTGCCCGGGCACTCAATGCACAATTGGTGGAAATGGGTTCTGCAGGGGCGAAGACCATGGCAATCATCCGCGGCGAAGCCGACATCTATGCCCACTCCGGCGGACAGTACGAGTGGGACTCAGCAGCCCCCGTGGCCGTTGCCCTGGCGGCCGGCCTGCACTGTTCGCGCCTCGACGGCAGCGAATTGCTCTACAACCGGGAGAATCCCTACCTGCCGGATCTGATCATCAGCCGCCCGGAGCACGCCGAAGCGGCGATCGCTGCCGCGTCCGGCCATGGAACTGCATGAACGAACAGGCTCTCAGCGACCACGAAGTCTATTCCTTCACACCAGAGGGACCCTGGCGGGTCAGGGCGGACGAACTCGAGTGGATGGCCGGCATAGACGTCATCCGGCTGAACACCAACCGTGCAGTTCCACTGCTGACCGCGCAGCGTCGGCTTCCAGACTTCGGACGACTGCTGGTTGTCAGCTTCCAGATCGCCTGGGCCCTGCTCGGCTGGTTGATCAGGGAGCGACCGAAGGGCGCAAGCATCTCCCGCGCCGGTCTTTCCAGGCGACTTCGGATCGGAGCGGAGCGGCTGGGTCCGACCTACATCAAACTCGCCCAGATCATCTCCAGCGGACAGGGACTGTTCCCTCCCGAGCTGGTGTCCGAGTTCGGAAAATGTCGCGATCAGGTCAGAGCTGAGACGTTCGCCTCGGTTCGCGAGGTTGTCGAATCGGATCTGGGTGCTCCTCTGTCGGAAGTCTTCGCCGAATTCGATCCCGAACCGATTGCCGCCGCATCGATCGCACAGGTTCACGCCGCGAGACTGATCACGGGCGAGGAAGTGGTGGTGAAGGTTCAGCGCCCATCAATTCGCACGCTGGTTCACAGGGACATCAAGGTCATGTCCTGGCTTGCGCCGTTCCTGGTTGGTCGCATCCCGATCGCTGCATTGGCCAATCCACCGGCGCTGGTCGAGTTGTTCACCGAAACGATCACCGAAGAACTCGACTTTCGCCTGGAGGCCGAGAACATGCTCGATGTGGCCCGTGCCTTCTCGGAGCTGGGCACCCAGGGTTATGTGGTCCCCCGGCCCCACCCGGAGTTGGTCACCCGGCGCGTGCTGGTGATGCAGCGACTGCACGGATACGCATTCGAAGACCTCGAAGCCCTGCAGAGGGCCGGCATAGACACACACGAAGTGATTCGCACTGCCATGAAGGGATTCACCGAAGGTTGCATGGTGCAGGGGATATTCCACGGGGATCTTCACGCCGGCAACCTGTTCGTGACTCCCGACGGAGACGTGGCGCTGCTGGACTTCGGAATCACTGCGCGCATGACGCCGTTGGAACGCAGCGGTTTCCTGCGGATGATGCTCGCCGGGGCAGCCGGTGACATTCCCGGGCAGATCATGGCTTTCCGTGATCTCGGCGCACTGCCTGCTGACACCGACATCGGTGACGTCATATCCGAACTGGGCCTGGACAATCCCGCCGTTGACCCGACAAGTCTCACTCAGGACGAACTCCTCAGTGAGATCCAGCGAATCATCAAAGCTCTTCTTGCCATGGGCGCAAAGCTGCCCAAGATCCTGATGTTGTATGTCAAGAACCTGATCTTCCTCGACGGAGCAATCGCTCGACTGGCACCTGATTTGGATCTCGTCAGCGAAGTGGCAGAATTGTCCACTCACATGGCAACAACTCACGGAGCCTTGATCGCCAGAGATCTCGGACTCGACATCTCTGGATTCGAGGCCGACGCATCAGCGATCAAGGCCGGCTTCGGCGCAGTGGACCACTCAGGCACCAGCCTCACCTACCGGGACCTCAAGAAGCGTCGTGAACTGATCCGCAAACGCCTCGGCAGCTGACTCCGACCGCCGCGTACCCAGGATCCGAAGGAAGAACATGACCCGACACGAACGATTTGGAAGCAGATGAAAACACGTACACGCGGCCGCCGGGTAGCCGCCGGATTCCTGGCGGTGCTTGCAGCCGTCTGCGTCGCCGCCGTGGTGTTCCTGAATCCATTCTCGTTCTCGGAGCAGAACAGCGACGACGAAGTTAGCGACATTCAGGGCTTCGACGTGGCCATGAACCTGGATTCCGACGGCACCCTGATGGCCCAGGAAAATATCGCCGTGAACTTCCCCATCGAGAGGCGGGGGATCTTCCGCATCTTCGACACCGAAGATCCTCAGCAGCCCAGCATCACCCACCCTGTGAACGACCTCCAGGTGCAACGCGACGGCCAGAGCGAATACTGGACTTGGGTCGACTCTGCATCGGGAACCGAAACCGCTCGCATCGGACTCGTTGACCGATACCTGCCGGTGGGCGTCTACAACTACGGACTCAGTTACTCCACCACCGATGTGGTGAACCCGGATCCCCAGGATGACTCGCAGAGTCTGTGGTGGTGGGATGTCGTGGGAAGTGGCTGGAGCATGCCCATCGCCGAAGCACGCGTGGTGGCGGAGCTGCCCGCCGAGCCCGTACTCGTGGAATGTGTGCGCGGTGTTGCCGAGGAGTGCGATGTTGAACTCACCGGCACCACCGTGACCGTCAATGAGTCGAATCTCGAGCCGTTCGAAGCGGTGACCCTGAGGGTGACCTTCGATGCATCCGATGTTCCACCCAATGAGATTCCAACCGACCTCACGTGGCTGTGGTCGATCCTCGCCGGAATCCTCGGTGCCGGACTCGCCTGGCTGGGTGTGCGTTCCACCAAGGAGGCCGAACCCGGCTTCCCGGTTCTCTTCGAACCACCGGCAGTGAAACCTGCCGTGGGTGCGAAAGTTCTCGACGAGAAGTCCTCACCAGAGGCACTCCAGGCCACATTGTTCGATCTTGGGACACGCGGGATCGTGACGATCGAGCCCAGCGACGATGTGTGGGCGGTGCATCGCACTACTCCCGGGGAACAGATGGATCACTGGGAAGACAGCTTCCTCAACCGTCTCGGCCTGTCGAGTGTTGGCCAGACCTTCGTGGTTGAGAAGTCGGTCGCCTCCGGGAAGATGATCGCCTCGGCCGAGAAGGCCCTGAGTGCCGGAGTCAACGCCGACACCCGCCCATACCTGAAGCGCTCGGCCGGCGGCATGGTCTTGTTCGCCGCAACCTGGACATGCCTGATCGCCTTGGTGGTTCTGGCCGGTCTGTACCTCTTCGGTGATGTTGATGTGCCGATTCCCCTCGTTGTTGGTCTGGGCGCGTTCACAGCCGTGGGGGCCGTGGTTGCCACCGACCTCGGACGAACCACCAAACGGACACCAGCAGGCCGTGAGCTCTGGTCGCGAACCGGTGGCTTCGCCAGATTCCTCGGCACCGACTCGTCAGAATCGCGCTTTGATGCCGCCGCCCGGCTGGATTGGTTCCCCACATACCTGCCTTGGGCCGTCGCGCTCGGGATCTCATCGGAGTGGGCCCAGCGTTACGCAGCGCAAGGAATAGAGGCTCCGGCTGTGCCCTACGTGGTCGGGTGGGGCTACGGTGCATACCACTACGGCTCGTACCAAGACTTCAGCAATTCGTTCAACTCAGCGATCAGCAGCGCCAGCGCGGCATACGCGGCTTCACAGGCTTCCTCCGGCGGGGGCGGCGGTGGATTCTCCGGCGGATCCGGTGGTGGTGGCGGTGGCGGTGGATCCTGGTGAACCCCATTTGTGAACCCTGGAGGTTCTGATGCTTATAGGACTGATCATCATCGTCGTGCTCATTGTGGGCCTCGGCCTGTTTGCGGTCACCGCGATCAACCGGCTCCGCCAGCAGAGCATCTTCACAGAGGAAGCAGAAGCGGGCATCGACGTTCAGCTGACCCGACGAGCAGAACTCATCCCGAACCTCGTGAGCACCGTTCAGGGCTACACGAGCCATGAACGAGCCACCCTCGAAGCAGTAACTGACGCCCGCGCTGCGGCCGGCGGAGCCGACACGCTCGCCGAAAAGGCCGCTGCGGACGGGCAGATGCAGCAAGCGCTGGCCAATCTGTTCGCGGTTGCAGAGGCGTATCCCGACCTCAAGGCGTCCACCAACTTCCAGCAGTTGCAGGGTGAGCTCACCCGTACAGAGGATCAGCTCGCGTTTGCTCGCCAGTACTACAACGACGCCGTGTCCACGCTGAACCGCACGACCGTGACCATCCCGTGGTCAATGTTCGTGGGTATCGCCGGTGTGGAGAAGGCCGAGTTCTACGACGCACCCGATGTCAACGAGGTCGTGCCGAACGTCGAATTCGGTGACGAAGAACGATCGACAGACTGAACCATGACCGAAACAGTTGACAACATCCGAAACGTGGCGATCATCGCGCACGTTGATCACGGAAAGACCACCCTGGTGGACGGCCTTCTCCGCCAGTCCGGCGCTCTGGGCACCCGTCCGCCCACCGGCGAGGACGCGGATCGAGTGATGGACTCACTTGATCTGGAACGCGAAAAGGGCATCACGATCCTGGCCAAGAACACTGCGGTCACCTACCAGGCAGCCGATGGTTCCCAGATGAAGGTGAACATCGTGGATACCCCCGGCCACGCCGACTTCGGCGGTGAGGTCGAGAGAGCCCTCACGATGGTTGATGGTGTGTTGATGCTTGTGGATGCATCCGAGGGACCACTCCCCCAGACGCGATTCGTCCTTCGCAAGACCCTTGACCTCGGCCTCAAGGTGGTCCTCGTGATCAACAAGATCGACCGCTCCGATGCTCGCATCGCCGAAGTGGTCAACGAGGTGGAGGAACTGTTCCTCGACCTCGACGCCGACATCGACCAACTCGACTTCCCGATCGTGTACTGCAGTGCTCGCGAGGGCCGCTCCTCGATGAATCGGCCGGAATCGCTCGACGACCTCGAAGACGACCTCTCTCCCCTGCTTGACGTAATCGTTGATCACCTGCCGGCACCCGAGCACGACCCCGAGCATCCACTACAGGCCTGGGTGACCAACCTCGATGCGTCCCGGTTCGTCGGCCGGTTGGCCATGTGTCGTGTACTGAACGGGGAAATCCGAAAAGGCCAGACCGTCACCTGGTGCCGATCAGACGGCACGGAGGAATCTGCCAAGGTGGCCGTTCTGTACGTCACCGAGAACCACGAACGGATTGAGCGCGACTCAGCAGGACCGGGAGAACTGATCGCGGTGGCCGGCATCGACGACATCGGCATCGGAGACACACTTTGTGATCCCGCGGACCCCAGACCGAAGGACTCCATCACGGTTGATGAACCGAGCCTCGCCATGACCGTCGGGATCAACACGTCTCCGCTGGCCGGCCGCGATGGATCGAAGATGACCGCGCGCCTGCTGAAGGCCCGACTCGACGCAGAACTGGTCGGCAACGTCAGCCTCAAGGTGTTCCCCACCGAACGTCCCGATGCATGGGAAGTCCACGCCAGGGGCGAACTCCAGTTGGCTGTTCTCGTGGAAACGATGCGGCGCGAAGGTTTCGAGCTGACCGTTGGAAAGCCGGCGGTCCTCACCAAGGAGATCGACGGCAAGATTCACGAACCAGTGGAGGCCGTGTCGATCGATGTCCCCGAGGAGTACCTCGGAGCCGTCACCCAGCTTCTCGGCACTCGGCGGGCAGTTCTGGCGAACATGGTCAACCACGGGACCGGCTGGGTTCGCCTGGAGTACCGGATTCCGGCTCGAGGCCTGTTGGGGTTCCGCACCCACTTCCTCACCGAGACCCGTGGAACCGGAATGGTCCACTCGGTATTCGACGGCTGGGAACCCTGGTTCGGCGAGATTCGCTCGCGTGACCGTGGCTCGATCGTGGCTGACCGGTCGGGCAAGACAACTCCGTACTCAATTGTCTCCTTGCAGGAGCGGGCGAACCTCCTCATCGGGCCGACCGAAGAGGTCTACGAGGGCATGGTCGTTGGTGAGAACTCCCGCAGCGAGGACATGGATGTCAACATCACCAAGGAGAAGAAGCTCACGAACATGAGGGCCTCTGGCTCCGACAACACGGAGAAGCTGATCCCTCCAAGCCGGCTCTCACTCGAACAGGCCCTCGAGTTCGTCGCCGACGACGAGTGTGTGGAAGTAACACCGAACTCCACCCGTATCCGAAAAGTTCACCTCGATGCAGGTGAACGCGCCCGAAAACTGAAATCTCAGAAGAATGCGAGTGCTGTCTAGCCGGCACAGCTGATCCTTTCCCCGGAATACCGGACACGTCCTTTCGGTTTCACCTGACAGGAAATATGACTACATTGGTCAGGTATTGGCAAACATGACTACATTGGTCAGGTATTGACGGGCGCAAGGATCACAGTGAGCATCACCACCGCATCAACCGGAACAACAGA
Source organism: Actinomycetes bacterium (assembly GCA_030621865.1). Lineage (GTDB taxonomy): Bacteria > Actinomycetota > Acidimicrobiia > Acidimicrobiales > Microtrichaceae > JAHRAZ01. The sequence goes on along the minus strand of JAUXGW010000058.1, from coordinate 1,768 downwards.
CTCAAACGCAACAACAGGAAACGCTGTTGCCAAGTTCTTCGACTTCCCGAATCCGGTCAACGAAAAGGCAGCGCGGGTTGTGGCCGGTGGAGCCATGACCATGGCGGCATTTGTGGCCATCCTGGGCTGGGGCTGGGTTCTGATCCCGCTCGCCTTCGGCTTCATGGCCAGAGTCACCACCGGGCCCCGCTTCAGCCCGCTCGGGCTGTTCGCAACCCGTATCGCTGCTCCCCGGCTCGGTGACCCAAAGCTGGTTCCCGGACCGCCGAAAAGGTTTGCCCAGGCAATCGGCGTGGTTTTCAGCCTGACGGCTTCAGCGTTGTGGATAGCCGATCTTCAGGGAGCAGCCCGTGTGGTGGCCGCGATGCTCATGGCAGCGGCTGCACTCGAATCAATCTTCGGGTTCTGCCTGGGATGCACGATTTTCGGCTGGCTGATGCGAATCGGTGTGATTCCCGATGACGTGTGTGCCGATTGCGCCGACATCTCCGATCGCCTGGACAGGACCCTCGAAACCAGGACCCTCGAAACCAGGGCCCTCGAAACTGGAGCCCTCGAAACCAGCACCGGCGCTGCCTGAGCCCGCAACACCCATCCCGCAACACCGATATTGTCTTCGGCGATGCGCTTGATGGTTGCCCGATGCACAGTCGATTACGAAGGACGCCTCCAGGCCCACCTGCCGGAGGCGGTCCGCCTGATCATGATCAAGGCGGACGGCTGTGTGGCCATTCACGCGGACGGCGGCGCCTACAAGCCACTGAACTGGATGAACGCTCCCAACACAGTCACCGAGGAAGAAGGTCGCTGGTTGATCACCAATCCCAAGGGTGAGTCGCTCAACGTGGAAATCCACGAGATCCTCTCCGACACCAGGTGGGAAATGGGAATCGACCCGGGACTCAGGAAAGACGGCGTGGAAGCACACTTGCAGGAGTTGCTGGCAGCCGATCCGACCACGCTCGGCGACGAGTTGTCGTTGGTGCGGCGGGAGTTTCCCACTGACATCGGACCGGTGGACCTGTTGTGCCGGAATGCCGAGGGAACCGCTGTGGCCGTTGAGGTGAAGAGACGGGGCGAGATCGACGGAGTGGAACAACTGCTGCGCTACCTGGAACGCATGGAACGCGATCCGGCCCTGCGCGGAATCAAGGGGATTCTGGCGGCCCAATCAGTGAAGCCACAGGCCAGGGTTTTTGCCGAGAGCCGAGGCATCCGCTGGGTGGAGATCGACTACGACTCCCTCCGAGGCATCGAGCGCGCTCAGATGAGCCTGTTCGACTGATCCGCCGACCGAACTGAGAAACCCCTCGGGGGTAGTTGGCTCAGCCCTGCGCAGGGACCATCATTGTGCACAAAGAAGAAGGCGCCGGCTCACGTGCAAACCCACAATGACGATTCAGACGCGGACGCGCAGGGGAACTCTGTCGCGCCCGGCACCGAACCCGAAACCAGTGCTGTACCGGAAACCGAGACCAGTTCTGTACCCGAAACCAGTGCCGAACCCGAAACCAGTGCCGAACCCGAAACCAGTGCCGAACCCGAAACTGCGGTGGTGACCCGCTCGACCAGGAACTCCACAGGCAGGAAAGTCACGAAGGTTGCCCTGTGGATACTTGCGGTACCGCTCGTCCTGGTCGTGTTGCTGTTGATCGCCTGGGGGATCGACACGCTGACATCATCCGATCAGGTGGCCCGCAACACGAATGTGGCCGGGACACCCGTGGGCGGCATGACCGAAGGCGAGTTGAACGCCACCCTTTCCGAT
>JAUXGW010000176.1 GCA_030621865.1 Actinomycetes bacterium | reverse complement strand
ATTCTCCTGGTGAGTGCCTTGATGCACCGGCCTTTTCTTGCCCTTGCGTTCAATCGGGACAAGGCGTTCACACTCGGCCAGCGACCCGCGTTCGCCCACGCTGCCCTGATGGCGTTGCTGACAATTTCAATCGTGGTGTCGTTCCGCACAGTCGGAACACTGCTGGTGTTCGGCCTGTTGATCGGGCCGCCGGCCACGGCATCGCTGCTCGTGAAACGCGTCCCCCTGGCCATGGGGGTGGCCACTGCAATCGGATCGGCCTGCGTGGTGGTCGGTCTCGTGATCAGCTACCACCAGGACACCTCGACCGGATCCACGATCGCCGGACTGGCCGTGCTGACATTCTTCGTGGTTCTGGCAGCCAGGGAACTGGTACCCGGGCGCTCAAGGACAAGGGTGGGCGAATCAAAGACAGGTGTGGGCGAATCAGGGACAAATGTGGACGCCTGACATACAAAGATGGGCGCATGACTTCGCCGGACACCATCACCATCGGGATCGACAACGAATTGATGATCGTGACCATCGATCGACCCGAGGCCCGCAACGCAGTGGACGGGCCCACTGCCACGAAACTTGGGGATGCATTCCAACAATTCGATGGCAACGCCGACCTCTCCGTTGCGGTACTCACCGGAGCGGGCGGGAATTTCTGCGCGGGGGCTGACCTGAAGGCAATCTCCACCGACCGCGGCAACCGCGTGGAAGCGAACATGTCACTTCCGGGTCCGATGGGACCGACCCGCATGGAACTGTCCAAGCCGGTGATCGCGGCAGTCGAAGGATTCGCCGTGGCAGGCGGCCTGGAGTTGGCGGCGTGGTGTGACCTTCGAGTTGCAGCGGAAGATGCGACGTTCGGCGTCTATTGCCGACGCTGGGGTGTACCCCTGGTGGACGGAGGAACAGTCCGACTACCCCAACTCATCGGCCATTCCCGGGCCATGGACATGATCCTCACCGGCCGCGGCGTGAAAGCCGCCGAGGCCCGCGAGATCGGACTCGCCAATCGCGTTTGCCCAACTGGAGAGGCCTTGGCCACAGCCATCGACCTGGCTCACGAAGTGGCCGCGTTCCCCCAGATCTGCATGAGAAGTGACCGGAACTCGGCCATTGGACAATGGGGTGCGAGCAAGGCGGAAGCCATGGCCATGGAGACCCGTGTCGGTCTGGAAACAATCGCCACCGGAGAGACCCGCGAAGGGGCCAGCCGGTTCGCTGCGGGACAAGGTCGCAGCGGGTCCGGAGTGTGAGCGCCTGAATCGGCGGCTCCGCGGCTCCCCGACCCTCTCAGAGCACGGCGAGTATGTTCGCCAGGAGATCGGCGTAGGTGTCGAGCGCCGGGAACTGGGGAAACTCAGCCTGCACATTTCCGGGAGAGCGGAACAGAAAACCGTGATCCGCCTCGGACAACATCGTGGTGTCGTTGTAGGAGTCGCCGGCTGCGATCACCCGGTAGTTCAGGCCATGCAGGGCCTTCACTGCCCGTCGCTTCTGATCCTGCTGGCGAAGTTTGTAGTCGATGATGTTGCCGGCTGGGTCAATCACCAGCTCATGGCACAGGATCGTGGGCCAGCCGAGCTGTTTCATGAACGGAGTTGCGAACTGTTCGAAGGTGTCCGAGAGGATGATCACCTGAGTCTGCGAACGCAGTTCGTCCAGGAACGCCTTGGCGCCATCCAGAGGCTCCAATCCGGCAATCACCTTTTGAATGTCGTGGATCGTGAGCCCGTTGGAGTTGACCGCGTCCACCCGCTCGCGCATGAGGACGTCGTAGTCCGGTTCGTCCCTGGTGGTCCGGCGGAGTTCATCGATTCCGGTGTTCTCCGCCACGGCAATCCAGATCTCGGGAATCAACACTCCTTCGAGATCAAGGGTGACCACCGTCTGCGTGGCCCGTTCCCCGGACTCGGCCCGGTCGGTGGATTCGGTGCTCGACATCCCAACAGTGTTGTGGCTCAGGGTCAGTTCCGGCCAATGCGGATCGGTGCTGCGCTTTGCACAGCCGAGATTGTGAAGGCAGCGATCATTGAGTCAGTGCCCGTGTGCGCTCAGGAGGGCGGCGCACATGTCCACCAGATTGCCCACGAACTCAGCGTGGGGAAGCCCGGGATCGGCGCCGTCATCGATCCTGCGAGCCCGCTCCGCGTTGGTCGCGGTAATGAGCATGATCATCGCGACAACACGTTCCGCCTTGAGCAGGTCCGATCCCGCGGGCACGGTTTCCAGTTCGTCGAGAATGCAGGCGAGGTTTCGAGTGGTTTCCACGTCACTCTCGACTCGCCACGCGGCGAAGCGGCCTCTCAGTTGGGCCACGATCCGCAAGTACGCCCTGCCGCCGTCAGAGTTGAGTTGTTCCGCGTACGGGCAAATCAGGCAATCGAGCAATTCTGCAACCGACGGGTCGGGCCCGAGTTCTGAACGCAATCGCCCGCGTTCGGAATCGATGGGACCACCACGGCGCGCGAGGAGCTCCAGGAGGAGTCCCTCGCGCGAGCCGAAGTGATAGCTGACGGCCGAGGCATTCCGCTGGCTGGCAGCCTCGGTCAGTTCCCGGGTTGTCACTCCCTGGATTCCACGACGAGCAAGGAGGTGCTCGGCTGAATCAAGGAGGAGACTCCGCGTGGAATCCCCGCTGGGAGGCAGGTCAGCCTTCCAGCGGCAACAGCGCGTTGGTGGGTATCACCGTGGGCAGGTCGAACTCCGGAAGCGGATTCGCAAACTCCGGGTACTTGCGCACGGCCTTGGCCCGCATCCTGGTGGTGCTGTGTTCCGGATCATGGTCGTGATTGGGAATGACATCCTTGCCGAAGATTTCGATCATCTCGATGACCTCGTCGTGCTCGAAGCCCTCGTTGGGAATCCCGAACACAAGCTGGTCGGTACCTACTTCCTGATACCGGTTGATCTGTTCATTGACTTCTTCGGGGTTGCCGCACAGCAGATAACCGGCATCGATCACCTGGTCGAGGATCTCCTCGTTGGGAAGCCCGGCGGGAGTTCCCGGCCATTTCACAGCACCTTCCTGCGGAGGCATGGTGTCGTGGTACATCGTGACCATCGTGTTGAGGTAGCCGCGGCCCGGGCTCATTGCGATCTCGCGTGCACGGTCGCGGTCCTCGAGGCAGATGACGGCGTTGGTCATCATCACGTTGTCATTCTGGAACTCACCCAGAGGATCGGTGCACTCCGCAGCCGCTTCCTTGTAAGCATTGATCCGGCCCTTGAGGTTGTAGATCGGCTCGAAGTTGAATGCGATGGCGCCGATCCCGAGTGACCCGGCCTTGCCGAAGGTTGCGGGGTTGCCGCAGGCCACCCACATCGGAGGATGACCCAGGCCATAGGGCTTGGGGAGCACGTTGTGAGGAGTGTCGATGTGGAAGTAGTCACCTGAGAAGGTGTAATCCTTCTGCTCGAACATGCGGATGATCTCCGGGGCGGCCTCATCCCACATGGCCTTGGTCAGGCTCGCATCATCGATGCCGAAGGTTCCGACCTCGTGGGATCCTGCACCACGTCCGGTCCCCCACTCGTAGCGACCACCGGTGACGTGATCCAGCATGGCCACACGCTCTGCATTTCGGGCCGGATGGTTCACGACGGGCGACAGGTTCATGATCGCAGAACCCAGGTGGATCTGCTCCGTGTTGGCCGCAATGTAGCCAAACACGACCTCGGGAGCAGACATGTGGCTGTACTCGGTGAGTGCGTGGTGTTCTCCGAGCCACGCGTACTTCCAGTTGAACGAGTCGGCGTGAATCGCGTAGCCGATTTCTCGCATGAGCATCTCGTGCTCTGAGTCCCGATCATGTGCTGCGGGACCCGGTAGGTAGCCGTTGAGGAAAAGACCGAACTCCATGTTATGTACTCCAGAGTGTAGAAACTAGAACAGGTTCTAATGTAGTGCATTAGAACCTGGGTCGTCAAAGCTTCCTCCGGTTCCCGCACAGCGACTGACGTTCGGACCTTCGCCGATGCCGCAGGTATTACCTTCAGCAGCGTGCGCTACGTGGCAATACTTCGGGGAGTGAACGTTGGAGGCCACCGCAAGCTACCAATGGTTCCAATGCGTGAAGCCCTGTCGCGGGCCGGCGCCGAGGAAGTGGCGAGCCTCCTGCAGTCGGGCAACTTCTCCTTCGACATCGACACCCTTGCCGACACTCCGGCTGACAGAGCTACTGTGGAAAACCTCTTGAAGAGATGCGTTCTGGAAGTCGCCGGCCTGGATGATGTGGCCGTGATGATCAGGAGTCGCGCCGACATCTCCGCCATTGTCTCGGCGACCTCCCTGTCGGCCGCTGATCCGAAGAAACTCCACGCCGTATTCTGCCAACCCGATGCGAACCTCGAAGCGCTCGAGCACTCCCAGGCGATCGGCGAAGCCATCGCCGAACGGATTCAGCCAGATTCGTTCGAGATCGTGAAGGGACACATTGTGGTTCACACCCCAAACGGTCTCGGGAGATCCCGGGCCACCAACACTCTGTGGGAGTCGAGCACGGGTGTTGCGTGCACCATGCGCAACTGGAGCACCGTGGGGAAACTCTGCAACCTCTGACGACACCCGGGCAACCGCTGACCGTTTATGGTCCTGGGGATTCTGTGGTCTCGGGGGCTCTGTGGCCCTGCGACTTCTTCCCCGTGAAAGGGCTGTGTCCCCGTGAGTACTGCCGGGCAAGCCGGTGACCGGTCGGTGAAATCCAGCTCCCGAAGCCACCGAACAACCCTCCGGTATTCAACGGGGCCGCTCATGAGGCATCATCTGCGAATGGCGACGTACCGATGGAATCCCCTTCAACGACTGATCCGGGCAGCACTGCGCATTCCCGATGGCCTCGTCACCAAGCTCGCGGGGGAACCGATCGAACTCGATGGCCGCGTTCTCAACCGCTCGGTGCAACTGCTCGTAGCCCTGGTCGAACGTCTTGACCAGAACGCCCTCGAAGGCGTGTCAGTGACACAGCGCCGTGAGGGTCTCCGCCGGATCGCGAACTTGGGAATGCCCAGGGTTGACGGCCTCCACGTAACGGATCGCCGGATTCCGGGACCGGACGCTCCCATCGGGATCCGCATCTACAGGCCCTTCAATCTCGAGCCGAATCCCTGCGCCATCGTCTTTTACCACGGCGGCGGTTGGGTCGTCGGCGACCTGGACACACACGACCGATCCGCCCGGGTGCTCGCGACCAGATCCGGATGTGTGGTCATCGGGGTCGATTATCGCCTTGCTCCGGAACACCCATTCCC
>JAUXGW010000390.1 GCA_030621865.1 Actinomycetes bacterium | reverse complement strand
AGCCCGATGGCTGAGTCACATTCGAACCCGACAACCTCGCAACTTCCTCACAACCAATCTGGGAGACTGTTGCGAGATTCTCGGAATCGAACGTATGTACGAGTATACCGAACGAACGTTCGAAGTCAACAGATTCTTCCGAGACTCTTCGAGTCATTCTGTTCGGGCCATCCTGAAGGTCGGAAAACAGATCATGGACAACAAATCATGGTTTCCGGACTTGGGAGCGTCCGGCGTCGACAGTGGACGAATCGGCGCAGCAGCGGTCACCGACCGTCCAGGGCCGGCGAATCCCCTGGCCGTCTCGGTCAAACCGAATGGCGTAGATTCTGTCGTGAGTCGGCCGCCCCAACCAATGGGGGAGCAGGTTCGCCGCCCGTGGCCCACGCTGGTAGATTCGTATCTCCGTGCCCGCCTTTGGTGGGTGCCAGGACCTTCCGGGGTAGCTCAGTTGGCAGAGCGTCGGACTGTTAATCCGCAGGTCGTGGGTTCGAGCCCCACCCCCGGAGCCTCACTGCAAACTGCGCAGGCGCCGCCATTCGGCGGTGACCAGCGTACGTTTGATGATTCGGGCCGGTAGCTCAGCTGGTTAGAGCAGGCGACTCATAATCGCTCGGTCGCGGGTTCGAGTCCCGCCCGACCCACAAACCGCGGACCGTCAATGTGGAGGACGGATGAGTTCACAACCAGGACCGGTCGGCCTGTCCGCGTGAATCCTGTTGCCATTCGTTGTGGAATCCCTTGACTTGTCGGGTCCCTCCGAGCGGTCCGAGGTGGATCACGGTGCCTGGGGAACTCTGGCAAGGGGTGTTCTGGTAGCACCGCCCAACTGACGAGTAGAACCCACAAGCCTGACCAGATGAGTCCGAAAGCTGCCGCTGTCTGAGTCAACCCCGGTGCGTCGGCCGGGTCGTGACCGGACCTTCCGGCTACCAGGCAACGCACATGTCCTAGGGCTTCCTGTCCTAGGGTGAGGCGATGCGGCGTGTGGTCCGGTTCGTGGGGTTGCTCCTTGCGGCAACGATGCTGGCAGCTGCAATGGTTTTTGTGGGCGGTTTGGCCGCGCCGCACAGCAGTGTCGCGGCTCAGACCGTCGGCGACGGCGAAGGGGCGGCCCCTCCAGAGGTCTGTACCGCTGTACGACATCTGCCGCCCTTCGTCGATTCGGTCGATGGTGAACTCGACGGCTTCGCGATCGGCTTGTGGGAAGAGATCGGCAGTCGCTTGGGCTTCGAACCCTCGTATCAGCCGGTGGACTCGGTTCAGGAGCAACTCGACATCGTCGCCTCCGGCGAGTGCGACGCGGCGACCACTGCAATCAGCATCACGAGCGAACGGGATGACATCGTCGACTTCTCTCATCCGACCAATGAGGGTGGTCTCCGGATTGCTGTCCCGGAGGACCCGGAGTCGGGCCTTGGACTCATCGCGGAGGTCTTCTCCTCACGGGTGGTGATGAGCGTACTTGGGTTGCTGATCGTGGCGATTCTGGTCGTTGGGGTCCTGGTATGGGTGATCGAGCGGCGGGAGAACCCCGAGTTCAGCGAAAAGGCCACCGAAGGCATACCCGAAGGTCTGTGGTGGTCGTCGGTCACCGCAATGACCGTGGGATATGGAGACAAGATCCCCCGGCATGGCGTCGCGAGACTGTTGACGGTGATCTGGATGTTCACGGCGGTGACGCTCGTGGCAATCTTCACCGCCGCAGTCGCCACAGAACTCACCGT
>JAUXGW010000111.1 GCA_030621865.1 Actinomycetes bacterium | reverse complement strand
CTGACAAGCCGACTACCACGGCGCCGACCACAACGGCCCCTGCCAAGCCGACGGGTACGGTGGAGCCGGCTAATACGACCACGGCGAAACCAGCGACCGGAGCTGACCGGGTGACACTCGACATCGGTGGCTCGTTCAACTACTCGGTCTCCTCGGAACTGCTGTCCGGAGACCTGAAGGTTCAGCGCAGCGGTGACGATGTCAGGGCGATCGTCGGACGTGGTGAGTTCTCAGGGCCGTCCGGTGAGCCGGCCTCGGTCATCATGAACGTTCGACGGCTGTGGATGTCCGATCTCTGGGTCGGATCCGTCACGGTTCGGGACAATGCCGACGACGTCAAACATCGCATTCCCTATGTCGGCCAGGTCGAGGTCGACGGAGACACCGTCTCCGGGTCGGGCAACTGGATTTCGCTCGGAACCTTTCCGAACCTGTTCCAGCCGATGACCCTTGACTGGTCGGTCGAAGATTCCGCCTGACCCAGTTCAGATGATCAGCCGGTCAAGAGACTCAGCCAGGCCGCAGTTTCAAGTTGTGTAGTCGGCGTTGATCCGGATGTATCCGTCGGTGAGGTCACATCCGTAGACCGTCCACGAACCCTCGCCAATGTTCAGGTCGATGGAGATTTCCACCACCGATCCCGCCAGATACTCCCTGAGACGATCGAGGGGAACAACATCGGTGGCGGGATACACCACCATGTCGGAGAAACTCACCATCACGGTGTCCTGATCGATACCGGGTTCCGGTGTTTTCCCGATTGCCATCACGATCCGACCCCAGTTCGGGTCGCATCCGTGGACAGCGGTTTTGACCAGCGGTGAGTTGATCACCGACTTGGCAACCCTCTTGGCCTGGGCGTTGTCGAGTGCACCGCTGACACTCACCTGAATCAACTTCTCTGCCCCCTCACCATCAGCCGCAAGCTGTCTGGTGAGGTCCAGGCAGACTGCGTGTAGAACATCCTCGAGTTCGGTGACGTCAACCGGACCGGCCTCCCCGCTCGCCAGGACTGCTGCGGTATCGCTGGTGGATGTGTCGGTGTCAACGGACAGACTGTTGAAGCTCCGCTCGACGGCCCTGCGAAACGCCGCATCCAGGGCATCGGGGTCGACCTCGGCGTCGGTGAACAGGAACGCCAGCATTGTGGCCATGTCCGGTTCGATCATGCCGACACCCTTGGCCACTCCGACCACCGAGGCGGTGCCACCGGACAGCGTTTCCATGGTGGCGCTGGCGACTTTGGGGTGTGTGTCCGTGGTCATCATGGCGGTGGCCACACTCACGGCGTCGATCTCGCCGAGTCCGTCGCCGATCACGGAAAACTGTTCGCGGAGGCGAGCCATCGGATATGGCACGCCGATAACCCCGGTTGATGCCACCAGAACATCAGATGGATCGCATCCAACTGACAAGGCGACACCGTTGCGGAGTTCCATTGCGTCATCCAGACCCCGTCGGCCAGTGGCCACGTTGGCGTTCTTGGAAACCACCACGATCGCCTGCAGTTTGCCGTTGGCCGCACTCTGTCGGGATATCGTCACGCTTGGCCCAGCGAACGTGCTCTGGGTGAGCATGACCGAAGCGGTGCAATTACGCTCAGCGGCAATCACCACGAAGTCATCCGTGGAGTCCTTGATTCCTGCGTTCGCAATGTGAGCGCGGAACCCGTCGGGCAGCATCGGGGGTTCCGTGGAATTGGCGGCGTCCATTCCTTGATTCTTCCATTCGGATGACTCGGGAACGGACTTCGGGAGAGAACTGGGGACAGAGGGTGTATGGGCCGCTTAGCCAACAGGTTGCTGCCCTGCGAGACTGGCCCTCATGTTTCGAGTCCTCAAGGCCATGGTGGTGACGCTGGCCTCCTTGTCCATTCTCGCCACCAGCTGCACGATCGACAGTGGTGAATCCTCCTTGGAGGAGGAGACCTATCTCACTGCGGGTCCGATGGGATACGCCGCACTGATTCGTCGCACTTCCGACGGCGTTCCACATGTACTCGCCGAAGACCTGCCCGGTGCCGTTTTTGGCCAGGGGTACGCGTCCGCTGAAGATCATCCATGTGATCTCGTTGACCAGATCATCATGATCAACTCGGGCCGTTCAGCGATATTCGGACCCGGCGACGACGACGAGAACCTTGACACCGATTTCGGCTGGGCCGCCCTCGGGCTCGTGAACCTTGCTGCGGACGACTTCAAGGCCTCCTCCGATGAGGACAAGAAGCTCTACGAAGCGTTCGCGGCCGGCTGGAACACACGTTTCGATCAGGTCGGAACTGACGGCATAGAGGATTGGTGCACGGGTGCCGAGTGGATGTCAAACGTGACCGCCGAGCAGATATACGCATACGGGCGAAGCATCATGTTGTTGGCTTCGAGCGGCCGTTTCATCGATTACATCGGCCAAGCTCAGCCTCCCGGAGCGGAGTCATCGCAGACGGAAACAACCGACGAGGTCGCCTTCGCAGCTGCGCTCAAGACGTCCGACAACTCGGAGTCACTTGGCTCCAACGGTTGGGCGCTGGGGCCCGAACGGTCTGAGTCCGGAAACGCAATGTTGGTCGGCAACCCGCATTTTCCCTGGATCGGGCAGCTCCGGTTCTCGGAGATTCAGCTCACCACCGAGGACGGGATCGATGTCTACGGCGCCCAGTTGCTCGGCGTACCGCTGCTCGGCATTGGCTTCAACGACGACGTTGCCTGGACTTACACGGTCTCCGCCGGTAGCCGGTTCACCGCATATGACATGGAGTTGGCTCCGGATGATCCGACGTCGTATGTGAAGGACGGCGAGGTCATTCCGATGGAATCCAGGGAGATCACCATTGAGGTTGCTGACGGTGATTCCACCGAGGAGAAAACGCGCACCTACTACTCCACCGAATACGGACCGGTCCTCAACTTCCCCGGTCTCGGATGGACTGATGCCCAGACCATTTCATATCGCGATGCCAACATCGCCAACACGGAATTCCCCAGGCAACTGCAGGCGATGGCTGAGTCGGACTCCTTGCAGGATCTGATCGACGCCAACCAGACCTACCAGGGTGTGCCGGTGTTCAACACCATCGCCGCCGGTGCCGACGGGGGCACGTGGTACGCCGACACGTCTGCAACCCCGAATCTGTCGGAGGAGTCCTTGAGCGCCTATGCGGCACGACTGGAAACAGATGTGATTACCAAGGCTGCTGCTGAATCCAGGGCAATACTGCTTCAGGGGAACACATCACGCGATGACTGGGTGGACGACCCGGCAGCTCCCTGGCCCGGAATCCTGCCATGGTCCGAGCTTCCAATGATCGAGCGCAGTGATTACGTGATGAATGCCAACGACAGCTATTGGGTTCCGAACTCAGAGGAGTTGATCGAGGGAGCGTTCTCTCCACTACAGGGTCTGGCTGGAACTGCCAGAAGCGTACGGACGCTCCAGAACTTCGCTGTGCTGGATGACACGTCCAAGGATGGGCCCGCCGGTGAGGATGGCCTTTTCAGCCTTCAGGAACTTGCTGCGGCATCGCTGCTGGACGGTGCCTATTACGAAACGCAATGGCGCAAGGGAGTCGTTGAACACTGCGAGGCCGCCGATGGGAGTGTGGAAAGCAAGGAACTGAAGTCGGCGAAGAACGGGATCTTTCTGAAGGCGAGCGACGTTGATCTGACTGACTCCTGCAAGGTGCTCGATGAGTGGGACGGAAGCTACGACGTCGGCAGTTCGGGAGCGGTTCTCTGGCGTGAGTTCATCGAACAGGTGACACCGAACAAACTCTGGAAGAACCAGTTCGATCCCGAAGAGCCGGCCTCCACCCCGTCCGGTCTGGGCAATCCGGTCATCGACGGCGAGGATGAGGTCCTCCCGGCTCTCGCCTCGGCAGTTGCATTGCTCGAGGACCTGGACATCGACATCGATGCCTCGCTCGGGGACCTGCAGTATGACGCGAGGAATCCCGAGGACCGTATCGGTCTCCCCGGGGGTCTGGGTTCTGAAGGTGTTACCAACGTGATTGCCAACGGAGCAGATTCATCGGAAACGATGCAGGTGCAACCCGAAAACCCGAAGCCGTTGGTGAAGGGATCAACCATCACCGAGGACGGGTATCCCATCTCCTACGGCACGAGCATTCTGTTGATTGTGGACTTCGCCGAAGATGGACCTTCCGCAAAGTCGATTCTGACCTACGGCCAGGTGGGTGACAGAGAGAACCCGGAGTTCACCACTCAGACACTGGACTTCGCTGCCAAACAGTTGAAGGATGTTCTCTTCACCCAGGATGCGATCAAGGGTGACGTGGGTCTTGAAGAGGTGCGGGTCTCTGCCTGAATTCCTGGGGGAGCCTGAGATTCCGGGCGTGGTGGTTGCCGGAGCGGGGCGTGTCAGGCTTGTTGGATGCCATCGCTGAAGTTCGGCTCAATTGACGTGGATCCCCCTGTGGTTCTCGCTCCCATGGCCGGTGTCACCGACGCGCCCTTTCGGGTGTTGTGCGGCTCCTTTGGGGGTGGCCTCTTCGTGAATCAGATGGTCACAGCGCGTGCGCTGATCGAAGGGAACAAGGCCACTTGGGAACTGGCGCGCTTTGACGAGGCGGAAAAGTTCAGATCGCTCCAGCTCTACGGGACCAATCCCGAGGACATGGGTGAAGCCACTCGCATCCTGGTGGGCGAGGGGCTCATTGACCATCTCGACTTGAACTTCGGGTGCCCGGCGCCGAAAGTCACGCGGCAGGGCGGGGGAGCAGCACTACCGGTGAAACGCAATCTGCTGCGATCAGTTCTGCGATCGGTGGTTTCGGCAGCCCAGAGCGAATCGGGCGACTCGGTTCCGGTTACCGTCAAGTTTCGCATGGGCATCGACGACCAGCACCTGACATACCTTGACACGGGCAGGATCGCCGAGGATGAAGGCGCCACGGCGGTGGCGCTGCATGCCAGGACGGCTCTTGATCACTACGGACCCCCTGCTCGCTGGGAGGCAATCGCCGAGTTGAAACAGGCCGTTCGATCGATCCCCGTGTTGGGCAATGGTGATATCACCAGTGCCGATGATGCCGTGAGAATGATGAACTTCACCGGCTGCGATGGAATTGTGGTCGGCCGCGGCTGTCTGGGCAGGCCATGGATATTCGCCGAACTGGAAGCGGCGTTTGCATCCCGGGACATGCCTGAACCTCCCAACCTCGGTGGTGTGGCAGCAGTGATTCGACGTCATGTGGATCTGATCGAGAAGTGGCAACTTTCCACCCGTGACTGTTCTGTCCGTCTTGTGAGTTTCCGGAAGCACCTTGCGTGGTACCTCAAGGGGTTCCCCGTCGGGGGCGAGATCCGCCGGATGGCCGGTCAGGTCAGTTCTCCCGAGGATGTGTACAGACTTCTCGACGGTCTGGATGTGGATGCTCCAGCGCCGACTGGTGCTGCCGGATTCAACCGAAGTCATTCAAATCCACTCAGGCGCGTCGCCTTGCCTCACGGTTGGCTCGATGACCCGGAGGAAGACGGCGCATTGTGCGGGGCGGTCGAGGGGACCATCTCCGGTGGATGAGTCGAGAGGGTGATTGGTGCCTTTCTTTGAACACTCCGCGCGCTTCGCGCAGCCAGTGGATTCGGTTTGGAGCTACTACGACAGCCCGGGCGCTTTCAATCGAATCATGCCGGAATGGCACCAGCATCGTGCGTGACGAGGTGGATTGGCGGCTGCCTTTGCACGCTGTGTCGCGGATCTCGGCCCCTTGGACGGTGACTCGGCGATTGCAGAGAATCTTCCGGTTCCGCACCATTCGAACCGAACGCGACCTGCATCGAATTTCCGAGACCGCTGACGCCCCGAGAATGCGAATCCTGATGTCAGGCTCCAGTGGTCTTGTGGGTTCCCAACTCCGTGCGTTCCTGCTTGCTGCGGGTCACGAGGTTCTGACTCTGCGGCGCTTCGTTGCAGGAAGATCCCGTGCAGGAGGTTCCCGTGCGGGAGGACCAGTTGCCCGCTCCGCCGATGTCCTGGAAGGTGAAGCTGCGGATCGCGTGGTTTGGAATGATCGCACCGGTGAGGTCCTCAGCGGATCCCTCGAGAACTTCGATGCGGTTGTTCACCTGGCGGGCGCCGGCATTGGTGATCGCCGCTGGAGCACGGCGCGCAAGAGGGAAATCCACGACAGTCGTGTCGACCCGACGCGAGCGCTCTGCGCGGCGCTGGCAACCTGTGACAATCCACCGAAAACGTTGGTGAGCGCCTCCGCGATCGGTTGGTATGGCAACCGCGGTTCGGAGCTTCTGACGGAAGATTCAGAGGCTGGATCGGGGTACCTGACTGACCTCTGTGCGGACTGGGAATCGGCCACGAAAGAGGCCGCTGATGCGGGCATTCGAGTGGTTGTGGCGCGCTCGGGGATCGTGGCAACTCCGATGGGAGGAGCATTGGCAAGGCTGCTCGTTCCGGCTCGACTCGGTTTGGGTGGACCGGTGGGCGGAGGGGAGCAGTACCAGTCGTGGATCTCCCTGGATGATGAGATACACGCGATCCACCATCTGCTGATGAACCAGTCCTGTTCGGGCGCGTACAACCTGACTGCCTCGGAACCGGTCAGCCAGCGGGAGTTCGCCAACTCCCTTGGCCGGGTGCTCAAGCGTCCTGCGGTGGCGCCGCTGCCATCGTTCGCGGTGGACCTGGCGTTCGGTGAGATGGGCCGTTCACTGATTCTCGAGGGGCAAAGGGTGATTCCGGCCCGCTTGGAGGAATCTGGATTCTCCTTTTCCCATCAGAGCCTGGAAGCTTGTCTCCGTGATTCCCTCGGCCGCTGGACCGACTGAGTTCTTCAACGGAGTGGGGCAGTCTTGTTCTGCCAGCCGAATACTTCTTCCAGTTGAGAGGCAACGCGGATCAGCGTGGCCTCATCAAAGGGTGACCCGGCCAACTGGATTCCAACCGGCAGGCCAGAAACGCTCTGATGAACGGGTAGCGAGATCGCCGGTTGACCGGTGACGTTGAACAGCGCGGTGAACGCCGCCATCGGTGTTGCCATTGCCAGGGGCGTGCGCGGATCCTGATCCGGGTCGGCGAAGAGCCATCCGACCTTCGGTGGTTCTATCGCGAGAGTCGGACTCAGAAGCAGATCGAAGTCGGACCCGAACTGGGCCACGTAAGCGCGCGAGGTTCGCTGTAGTTCAAGCAATCCTTCGGCATAGGTGATGGCGCTGGTGGCTTCAGCATCCAGACGGGCCGCCTTGTTGTGCGGTTCCAGAAGGTCCACGTCGAGTGGTGTGCCGGCGGTTATTGCGGACCAAGTGGTCAGGAACGCCGGCACCAGGGCCGGGTCCGGCGTTACGAGCGGATCGGTGTCCACGGTGTGGCCGAGGTCCTCGAGGGCAGCGGCAGCAATTTGTGTCGCCTCCCGGCACTCATCCGACACCTCGGACCCGAGGACGGAGTCGAAGCTCATCCGGATGCGGAGCGAAGCCTGGGGCGCTCCCACCTCCTCGGCCAGTGGTCGGTCCAGCGGTGGTGCGATGGCCCACGCCCCGCGGTCAGGCACTGACATCACGTCGAGGATGGCTGCGGTGTCGGCCACATCCGTGGTCAGGATTCCCTGAGTCGAAACTCCACCCATGTTGTATGAGTCATTGACCACGCGGTGGCGACTTGGCTTCATGCCCACCAGTCCGTTGCACGAAGACGGGATCCGGATGGATCCACCGCCATCTGATCCGTGCGCAGCGGGGACCATCCCTGCAGCCACCGCCGCTCCAGCGCCACCGGAGGATCCGCCGGGTGTGTGATCGGTGTTCCAGGGGTTCCGGGTCTCTCCGAGCCGAGCGGATTCGGTTACGGGAACTGATCCGAACTCTGGAGTGGCGGTCTTGCCGGTGAAGAGGAATCCGGCGTCCCGCAGCAGCGCCACTGGCCGGTTGTCTGCGGGCTGTGGGTCCTCCGACACCGCGCGGGAACCGTAGGTGGTGGGCCAACCCCTGACGTGATTCAGGTCCTTGATCAGCATGGGTACCCCGGCGAACGGTCCAAGTCCGCCCGTGCGGCCGGCGGCGATTGCGTCGTCGAGTTCGCGGGCCGAAGCTCTGGCGCCTTCATCGTCGCGGTAGCAGACGGCGTTGATTTGTGGATTCAGTCGATCGACGGTGGCCAGGTGTTCTTCGAGCACCTCCGTGGCACTCACCTCGGCATCCCTGATCCTTCGCGCTGTTGTTACTGCTGAGGG
>JAUXGW010000272.1 GCA_030621865.1 Actinomycetes bacterium | reverse complement strand
GCTTCGGCCGCCAGGGCACCACCCTTGGTGGCACCAAAGGACATGATGTCCACCCCGGCCTTCCAGGTGAGTTCTGCGGGGCTGGCCCCAGTGGATGCCACCGCGTTGGCGAACCGGGCCCCATCGAGATGCACTGACATGGAATTGGCCTTGGCGAATCCACACAGATCAGCGATCTCCCCCGGCTGGTAAATGGTGCCGGCCTCGGTGGCCTGGGTGATCGAAAGACCCGACAGGGGAGTGCTGTGAACACCGGAATCCCGCCGGTTGTAGAGCCGGTTCTGGAGAATCTGGGGCGTGAGCTTCCCGTGGACGGCCTCGAGGGGATCCAGTGTGACTCCACCTGAGATCACGGTTGGTGCGGCACATTCGTCGACCTGGATGTGTGCGAGTTCGTGGCACACCACCGTTCCCCAGATGGGGTTGGTGGCGCCGAGTGCTATCGAGTTGGCGGCGGTTCCCGTGACCACGGGATACACCTTCACGGGCCGCTCGAAGATCTCTGCGAGTTTCTCCTCGAGTTGTACCGCCGAGTTGTCCAGTCCGTAGGCGGCACCGAACCTGGAAGCCTCGGTCGTGATTCCCTCCAGCACCTCCGGGCAAACCCCGGATGTGTTGTCGCTGGCGAAGTTCATTCTCTCAACCGATCACATCTGCTCGAGGGTCAGGTCAGCCACCCGGTCCATGATTCGGGACAATTCGAAGTCCTTCGGGGTGAAGATCTCGGCAGCGCCCGCATCGATGAGGGTGGCCCGGTCTTCTTCCGGAATGATCCCACCGGCGAACACAGGAGCTTCCACACCCGCCTCACGGATCAATCGAATGGTTTCAGGGATCAACTCGAGATGGGAGCCGGAGAGAATCGACAGGCCGACAACGTCGACGTCTTCGTCGCGTGCGGCCGCCGCGATTTGTTCGGGAGTCAGGCGGATTCCCTGGTAGATCACTTCGAAGCCCGCGTCCCGGGCTGCCACTGCGATCTGTTCGGCACCGTTGGAATGGCCGTCGAGACCGGGCTTGCCGATGAGCAATCGCGGGGGACCGCCTTCGGCGTTGCGTAGCCGGTCGGCCACTGCCGCCAAGTCGGTTCCGGATGTTCCGACCCCGATGGCTGCGGCCACACCGGTGGGAGCCCGGAACTCGCCGAACACCTCGCGAAGCCGCCCTGCCCATTCGCCGGTGGTGCCACCCACAACTGCCAACTCGATTGTGGCCGGCATGATGTTTTCGTCCGTGCGTGCGACTCGCTCCAGTTCATCGAGTGCGGCAGAAACTGCATCGTTGTCCCGGTCGGCCCGCCACTGTTCCAGCTCGGCGACGGTCTTGGCCTGGACTGCCGGATCGACCTTGAGGATGTTGTCCTCACCGGCGAGTGGTGATTCGGCTGATTCGGTGAAGGCGTTCACGCCGATCACGATCTGGTCACCCGATTCGATTCGACGCATGCGCTCGGTGTGCGAACGAACCAGACGGCCCTTCAGTTCGTCGATCGCTTCGAATGCGCCCCCGAGTGACAGCACGTCATCGAGTTCGGCCTCGGCTGATTCCTCGAGTTCGTCGGTGAGCCCATCCATCACGACGGATCCCTCGAAGATGTCCGGATACTCGAGCAGGTCGGATTCGTTTGCGAGGACTTGCTGGATCCGCAGCGACCATTGCTGATCCCAGGGTCTGGGCAGCCCGAGTGCTTCGTTCCATGCGGGTAACTGGATGGAACGGGCGCGGGCGTCCCTGGAAAGGGTCACACCCAGGGTCTCGAGGACGATTCGCTGGATGTTGTTCTCGGGTTGGGCTTCGGTTAGTCCGAGGCTGTTCACCTGTACGCCGTAGCGGAAGCGGCGAGCTTTGGGATCGGTGACTCCGTAGCGCTCGGCTGTGATCCGGTCCCACATGCTCGTGAAGACCCGCATCTTGGCGGTCTCCTCCACGAAGCGCATCCCCGAGTTCACGAAGAAACTGACCGACGCAACCACACCGGCCATGTTGTCGGGATCCACCTGGCCGGAATCCCGGACCGCGTCGAGCACGTCAATCGCATTGGCGAGTGAGTAGGCGATCTCCTGGGTGGGTGTCGCGCCCGCTTCCTGGAGGTGATACGAGCACACGTTCATGGGATTCCACTTGGGGATGTTCGCGTTGCAGTAGGCGAACATGTCCACGATCAGGCGACGACTCGCAAGCGGCGGAAAGATGTAGGTGCCGCGGCTCAGGTATTCCTTGATGATGTCGTTCTGCGTGGTGCCCCGAAGCTGATCGGTGGGCACTCCGTGGGCGTTGGCGTTGGCGACGTACAAACCGAGTAGCCAAGCTGCTGGGGCGTTGATCGTCATCGAGGTGTTCATCTCACCCTGGGGAATACCCTCGAGGAGGGCTTCCATGTTGCCGAGGTGCGAGATCGGTACGCCTACCTTGCCGACCTCACCGCGTGACAGCACGTGGTCGGGGTCATAGCCAGTCTGTGTGGGCAGGTCGAAGGCCACCGAGAGGCCGGTCTGGCCCTTGGCCAGATTGGTTCGATACAGCTCGTTGGAGGCCTTCGCCGTGGAGTGCCCGGAGTAGGTCCGCATCATCCACGGCCTGTCTCGGGACTCGAGTCGAGGTGAGGCTGGCTGATCAGTCATCCGAACATTCTGGTTCGTGGGTCCAAAAAGAAGAAACCCCCCGGGTCTCGGGGGGAATCCACAGCCTCGGGGGCGGAACGAGGGCCACATGGCGCCAGCACGTTAGTGCTGGTTGGCGATGCGTTTGGAGGGAGATAAGTGTCCCTCGTTCCTATGCCCCGGCTGTGTTCCGGCGGGGGCGAATCCACCGGCAAGAATCAGTATGCCCACTTTCTGTGTGCATGCCAACACTTTATGACAGAAAACAATGTTATTTCGGTGGTCCACCACCGTGAGTACCGTTCCCTCGTAGTTTGTGGTCATGCCACCACCCGCCGTGGTATTCGCCGGGGTGATCCGATTGGGTTGTCGCGACAATTCAGTGGGTCACACCCGCGTGGTGCAGACTCGAACCGATGTTGAACGTGGTCGCGGGCGGTCCGCTCTTCTCTCAGGAAGAAACGGAATTCCTGCTGGGCGAGGACTTCTTTCCCTGGATAATTCTGGCTTTCGGTGCTGCCATGGTGGTCGGCAACGTGCTCGCGCTAGTTCGCCCCCCTACGGATGACCTCGCCGATTCCGAGGTCAGAACCCGTCCACCCCTCATCCGGACAGTCGTGATGATCTGCTTTGGTCTCGCTGCGGCTGTCTGGGCCCTGGCGAGTCTGCTCAATTAGATCCCGGTTCAGCTGATGCGGCGGAATCTCTGCCGCGGTCGAACTACG
>JAUXGW010000148.1 GCA_030621865.1 Actinomycetes bacterium | reverse complement strand
GACAGCGCCTCTGCCAGAGACCGCTCTCGCTGGCTCGGCGCGGTACTGGGAGCATCGGAAGGTTTTGCCGCCGGACTCACCGGGGTGGCTGCGCGGGCAGGTTCGCAAACCGGCGGCCGTATGCTGGGACGAATGGCTACTGCCGGAGCCGTTGCCGGAGCCGGCCGAACCAAGAGGGCGGCAGCCCGAATGGCCACCAAGGGTGGACCCTGGAGCCTCGCCGCGCTACTCCCCTATGGCATCGGCGCGGGGGTCGGCGCTGCCAGCAATGCTGCGCTCGCCGTGACAGTTGGTCGCGCTGCGCGCAGCTACTTCGCCACCGGTTCAACCGCGGCCGATGGACCTGGCGGCGAATCGGCAGGATTCAGCTTCCATGCCGAAGAAGAAGTCTGGGAAGCCGAGTTCATCGAGGAAGAGATCCACGACCAGGACTGACAGGGTCCGATGCCACCCACTTGTCACTCCCCCGCTGCAGCCGGCGCTCGATCAGTTCCAGGATGGGTCAGCGGGAAATCTGGCCATCGCCGCAAGTCGCCCGCCCTGGCGGGACAACACTGTGCGCCACAACTTGTCAGGTTCCAGACAGAAGACGTCGTCGTGTTGTGCATCCAGCACCGTCCACATGCCGAGTTCGACCTCTGAATCGAGCTGACCGGGTCCCCAGCCGGCGTGACCCGTGAATACCCGGACCCTGTCCACACCTAAGACCTTCCCGTCTTCGACACCCTCGAGGGACAGCAGCGCCACCGTGGAACTCAAGGGACGCAGACCCTTCAGCTCCGAGTCCACCGACCGGCTGCCCAGGACCAGAAACGATCCCGTGGATACCGGTCCACCGGAGAAGAGAACGGCGGGGGTGGCGCAAGGAATGCCGAACATGACCTGCGGCGGAACCGTCGCCTGCATGGGTTTGTTGATGACCACGCCGAGCGCACCGGCCTCGGAATGATCGATCACGTATATGACCGTGCGATCGAAGTTCTCGTCTCCCGTGTCGGGAGGAGAAATCAGCAATTGGAGGTTCGCGCTACCGATGCCGTTCACATCGCTCAGGTTATGTCGAGTGACAGCATCCGTATCGCGTTGCCGCGAATGATCTTGTACCTCACCTCGGGTGTGAGATCGGCGAACATCTTCTCCGCCATGGCCAGGGTGTTCGGCCAGGTGGAATCGGTGTGCGGATAGTCGGTTTCGAACGTTGTGTTGTCCTCCCCGACATGCGAGAGGCTCTCGAGTCCGAAATTGTCACGGAAGAAACAGCCGTAGACCTGTCGGTAGTAGTACGTCGACGGCGGCTCCGGGATTGCCTCTGCAACTCCGCCCCAGGCACGGTGTTCGGTCCAGACGTCGTCGGCTCGTTCCAGGATGTAGGGAATCCAGCCGATCTGGCCTTCGCTGTAAGCCAACTTGAGCTCAGGAAATCTGACCAGGACACCGGAGAACAGGAAGTCCGACAAACTCGCCATTGCGTTGTTGAACGACAAGGTGGCCTGCACTGCTGGTGGAGCATCGGAAGACGTTGTCGGCATCTTGGACGAACTGCCTATGTGCATGTTGACCACGGTGTCCGTCTCCTGGCACGCGGCGAACATTGGATCCCAATACCCGGTGTGGATGCTCGGTAGACCGAGATGCGGAGGAATTTCGGAGAAACACATCGCGTGAACTCCTCTGGCAGCATTTCGCCGGATCTCGGCCGCAGCCAGTTCAGGATCCCACAGGGGAATGATGATCAGCGGAGCCAGGTGGCCGTCGGAGTCTCCGCACCATTCCTCCACCATGTAGTCGTTGTACGCGTACACACAGGCCTCGGCGAGTTCACGATCAGTGGCCTCGAGGAAGGTCTGTCCACAAAAACGCGGGAAGGTCGGAAACGACAGGGACACCTCCACATGATTCGCCAACATGTCCTCGACCCGAGCCTTCGGTTCATAACAACCGGGGCGCATCTCGTCATAGGTGATTGGCGACAGGGTCATCTCGTCGCGGTCGAATCCAACCGCCGCCACGTGCCGCTTGTGCGGAAGTACCAGGTCTTCGTAGATCCAGCAGTCGGCTGGTGGAGCATCTTCTGAGTACTTGATGTCGTAGCGGGTGCCGCCGATGAAATCCATCGACTCGATACCGAGGCGTTCAACTCGCGGTCCCCTGTCCCGGAACCGCTCGGGAAGCCAGCGCTGCCAGAGATCTGCCGGCTCGACCAGATGATCATCAACGCTGACGATCATCGGCAGCTCTGTTGACTCCGAAGTGCTGGTTTCTGTCATCTCGGCCTCCGCTTGCACGCCCACACAGGAATCTGACGGGTCGTCAGATTCTAGACGTGAACTCGGATCTGGTGCGAAATGCGCCCTGATGCCGCTCGTTCAGGAGACGGGGGTGTCGGCTCCGGCTTGGAGTTCTGAAGGGGCAGTGGAAAAACCACTCAGAGTCGAGGTGGCGGCGGGTTCCTGGAAGTCCGTTTCGGCGGCGCTGAACAGGTCGGGCTTGACTCTGCGAGGAGAACGAAACGAACCGGTCGAACCCAGGTCGGCCTTCTTCTTCTCCCTGGATTCCTCGCGTCCCCAGCGCCAGTAGCCCACAGCGAGACCGCCGAAAAAAGCCGCAAACATCGCAGCCAGGGCGAACAGCAACTGCACGGCCCAGACACGCTCGTAGTAGCCCATGGAAACCCCCCGAATTGAGTAACAGCTGTTGGGACAATACACCACTGTGGTGATGCGCCCACCCAAAGTCACACGATGCGGTGACCAAGCCATGCAGCCAGAGCACGATCAAGCAGACGCTTCAGGAGGGGAATCGGCATTCCGAGCACACCGGTTGGAGACTCCCCCACCACTTCCAGCACCAGACCTTCGCCGGGTTCCATCAGTTCGGAGTCTTCGATTCGATAGGAACCAGCAGTGTCATGGGGAGTGAAGCGTTGCACGTACGACAATGCTTCCTCGGGGCTGTAAGCACGCATTCGTACCCGGTGAACGTCTGTGCCCGACACGAAACGACCCGTATCTGCATCCATCAGAACCAGTCCGCCGACCAGATGGTGAACCGTTCCCGACATCCTGACCAGCTGCGCCACCGCATCGACCTCGTTCGCTTGCTTGGTGAGCATCTCCACAGACCCGTCCCGCCCCAGCAGCGCAACCTGATCTGCTGCCATCACCCAGGATCCCGGATGCCGCTCGGCCACATCGCGCGCTTTGAGACGGGCCAGTTGAACAGCCAGAAGATCAGGCCCGTTGTCCCACATAAGCGGATCGAGGGTTCGTTCGTCGACCTCGGGCGGATCGATCACCACATCGATGCCGGATTCGCGCAACACGTCGGCTCGGTAGGCCGATCCCGATGCAAGCACAAGTGGTGGATGGGTTGGCGATGTCTCCTGCATGAGTACCGGTGAGGTTACGCTTCGCCGATGACCGGGAATGAAACCAACACCGCTTTGGTCACGATGGAGCTCGAACGTGGTGTTGTGGGTGATCTGGCGACTCTCGCCGACCTGCGCGACGCTGCCGCTCACCGCGGAACCCTTTCAGCTTGCGGCGACCTGGCCACGGCTGCTCGCGCCGCCGGAATTGCCGTCGTTCACTGCGTGGCCAAGTGGCGGGCCGACAGATCCGGTACGGCCATGAACACTCCTCTCACAAGGGCCCTCTCACGAAATCCCGAGCAGATCCTGGAGGGAACCGAGGCGGTCGACCTGGTACCGGAACTCGGGGACACAGCCGGCGACCTGTTCAGCAATCGTCATCACGGACTGGCACCGTTCCACGCCACCGACCTCGACCCACTTCTACGATCCCTCGCAGTGGAGCACCTGATCGTGTGTGGAGTTTCGCTCAACGTTGGCGTGCCCGGACTGGTTCTGGGTGCAATCGATCGCGGCTTCACGGTCACTGTGGCGACCGACGCCGTGGTCGGAGTTCCTGTTGACTACGGAGACCAGGTCCTCAAGAACACACTTGCGATGATCGCAACCCTTGCATCAACCGAAGAACTGGTCGCCGGTCCCCTCAGCCGACGCTGAGCACCATTTCCATGAGCACCGACGCGTTGTGCTCGACCTCTTCGATGGACGTGCCGGGAACGGGCAACACCACGTCGCGGATGCCCATGTCTGCGAGTTCGTTCAGCTCCCGCAGAAGCGCCGGCGCTCCGGCCTCGTGGTCCTGTGTCCAGGCCCAGTGGGTGAACGGAGAGAAGCAGATCCTGGGTGCAGTGGCTCGACCATTCGCCTCTGAGACTTCCTGAAGTCGCTGCTTCGCCTCGCTCAGATCAGCGAGATCCCTCATGGGAGCGGTTCGTGTTGCCTTCTCCAGCCCGCCCGGAGTCGGGAATGGGCACCACACATCGCCGAGTGTCACCGCGCGCCGCATCGCTGCGCGGGTATTGCCACCCACCCAGATTGGCGGCGAGGGCTGCTGAACCGGATGGGGAAGGGCAGTCACCGACCGAGCTTCGAATCCGTCACCCGTTGCCGCCAGAGAAGGCTCGCTCCAGATCCGTCGGAGCAAACGCAGTGATGACTCGAGTTCGGAACCCCGGCCATCGAAGTTGGATCCCAGAGCGGCAAACTCGGCTTTGAGATACCCGGCTGCCACTCCAAGGATCAGTCGTCCCCCACTCACCACATCCAGGGACGCGAGTGCCTTGGCAGCCAGAAACGGATTTCGGTACGCCAGCACATAGATGTGCGTATGCAGCTTCAACCGTTCGGTTGTCACGGCTGCCGCGGTCAACGCCACCGTCGGTTCGAGTGCCTGGTGTCCACCGGCCGCGAGCCACCTGTCGTCCGGCGCCGGGTGATCCGTGACAAACGCGGCCGCAGCACCGATCCCTTCGAAGTGTCGGGCAAGTCTTCCGATGCCGGCACCCGACACGAAATCAGGATTGTGAACCTTGTCGGTGGGTAACCCCAACGACGCCCGCATGCGCCCGTCAGCGGTCTCCTCAATCCAGTCTCTGGCCTGTGCAACCGTCGAGGGAGTCACTGCGTGTGAGCCGTCCAGGCTTCGGGACTCCACAATTCGCCCAGAGGCCCGGAGTGTGTCTGCTGCATCACCCGACAGGAATCCGGGAATCACTTCGTCGCCCCGATTGGACGTGATCAATGTCGGCGGTCCCTGACCAGTCTCCAGTTCGGCATCCGTGAGGAACCCGCTCAGGGCAACAATCGCGTCGGCTCGCACGCCAGGAGCCAGATGAAGCGCCAGTGCTGCTCCTTGGGAGAACCCCGCCACGACAACCCGGCTGTCCGCCACCTTTGAGCACAACGATCCGATCTCGTCGACACTTCGACGAAGGGTGTCGGGATCCACTCCCCTCGGACCCGTTTCGAACCAGCTGGGGGATCCGGCCGCATCGAGCGGAGCCGACGGTGCGATCACCTCCCAGTTCCGCGGGGCAATGGCATTCCCCCACTGCCGCGCCGATTCGGCTGAGTCACGGTGGCCGTGAAGTGCAATCAGTGTGGGCGACATGTCATGAGCATTTCCGATTCCGGCCGCAGAGGCAACCGGAGGACTCAGAGCTTCGAGATCAGGAGCTCCCGGGTTGCCTCTCGTTCCGCACGGCTGCCGTATTCGTTGGCCACGAACAGGGTTGCACCCGCGGCGTCGAGTTCCGCCAGTTTCTCTCCAACTTCGGCCGCGCTGCCGATGAGTGCGACATGTTCCGGCCCTTCGGCCCCTTCAAGGTCGAGCATCGCCCGATAAGAGGGCAGTTGGCCGTACATCACGAATTCTCCAGCTGCACGCGCCAGAGCCGCATCCGGCTCATCGGTGACACAGATCGGCAGGGACACGACGATCTGCGGTGCCGGCCTGCCCGCAGCTTCGGCCGAAGCGGAGATCGTGGGCACGATGTGGCTCTCGAGGGTTCTGGGTCCAACCATCCAGGTCACAGTGCCATCGGCGACCCTCCCCGCGAGTTGGAGCATCTTCGGTCCGAGCGCAGCCAGTACAACCTGTGGCCTCGGAGCCTCCAGCACCAATCCACCTCGGGTGACAACTGCCTCCCCTTCGACGTGCGCGGCCTCTCCGTTGAGCAGCGGCATGAGGGCATCCAAGTACTCGCGCATGTGCCGCAGCGGTCTGTCGAAGGACAGTCCCCACATTCCTTCG
>JAUXGW010000306.1 GCA_030621865.1 Actinomycetes bacterium | reverse complement strand
TCGTCAGCTCCCGCCGCAAGATCCCCGCCCAGATCGAACACGGCAGGATCAACCACGATTGCATCAACTTCCAGCCCTGATGCAACGGAGTGGAGCACGAAGTACGAACCGTGATTGATCCCCATCACAACCACCGGGCCACTTGAGTTCTGCTTCACCCAGCCAACGGCGGACTCGACGATCCCGGTCCAGGGCTGATCGAGTCCAAGGCCATCCACCAGGAGGGCCTCACCCTGCCCGGGTCCTTCGAGCAGCAGCACCGAATATCCCCGACGCAGGGCTTCCGAGAGTCCCGTCATGGGTGCATCCGACAGGGGTGTGTCGAGGCCCTGGATCATCACGACCGCGCCCACCGGTGCTGCCGACGCTGAATTGAACCAGTAGGCCGGCAGGCTGCCAACCGGGCTGTTCAGGGCAAACTTGTGAGCCGGTGACGGCCAGAGTGCCACTGCTCGGTCCCACGATTCGCGGTGATCCTTCCAGAGTCGGACCACATCGCCGCGTCGGTCGGTGGCAGGTGCCCACCAGGCTCCACCGAACAGATAGTTGGCTGAGCGCAGCGACAGGCCCCAGGCAGTGCGGTTTCGGCCGTCTGCTTCGGCCTCGGCAGCCGCACCCGCGAGTCGTTTTCCAAGTGCACAGAATTCCGAGAGCCACGATTCGGCGTTTCCGTCGTGGATCAAGTCCGCCGTGACAAGAACCTCCCCGACCTCCGCAGTGCCATCCCGTACGCCTGAGAGCAGGCACCGGAGGCCGAAGTCCATGCCGAAGTCCTCGAAGAACCTCATCAGGGTTCCATGACCACCGGAACAATCATCGGGCGGCGGCGCGTCTTTTCGGACACGAAACCACCAGCTGCGCGTCGCACGGCCCGCTCGAGCTTCTTCCTGTTCTCACCGTTCGCGAGCGACTTCTCCGTCGCTGAGCGTATGCGTTGGGACAACTCGTCAATCAGCTCGTCAGTCTCCGACCCATCCACCCAACCCCTGGTGGCAATCTCGGGTCCGGCCACGAGCGTGCGCGTGGAGAAGTCCACACAGACGATCGCCGAGACCACACCCTCGTCGGCCAGTATCCGGCGCGCACTCAGAACGTTGGATCCAATGTCCCCAACGGTGCCGTGGACGAAGATGTAATCGGCGGGAACCTGACCATCGAAGCGCAAGCCATCACCATCAAGCACCAGTCGATCGCCATCCTCGGCCACCAGAATCCGATCCTTGGGAGTTCCCATGATCTCGGCTAGTCGGGCATGGGCCGACATGTGTCGGTATTCGCCGTGCACCGGAACGAACCAGTCCGGCTGGAGTATCGAATGCAGCAACTTCAGTTCTTCAGCCTTGGCGTGGCCAGTCGCATGTACGTCCTGGATTCCCGAGTGCACCACTTCGGCGCCCTGACGGATGAGATTGCCGATGACTCTGCTCACGCTGTGTTCATTTCCGGGAATCGGATGTGAACTCAGGATCACGGTGTCGTGCGGAGTCAGCTTGAGCCAGCGATTCTCCGATGACGCCAGCAGCGTCAGTGCCGACATCGGTTCACCCTGGGAACCGGTGCAGATCACACACACCTCACCGGGCGGATAGTCGTCGACCTGCTCAATGTCGATGATTGAGGTGTCCGGGATTCGCAGGAGGCCCATCTCGCGGGCCATCGAAACGTTGCGCCGCATCGAACGGCCGAGCGGAGCCACCTTCCGGCCGAACGAGATGGCCGCATCGGCGATCTGCTGGATCCGGTGAATGTGGCTGGCGAAGCATGCCGTGATCACACGGCGTCCCTCATGCTGATGCATCAGGTTGTAGAGGACTGCTCCAACTGAGGTTTCCGACTCGGAGTGTCCCGCCTCCTCGGCGTTGGTTGAATCGGCCAGCAAAAGGCGGATTCCTTCGTCGTCGGCGATCGAACCCATCCGTTGGAGATCGGTGAGGCGACCATCAACGGGAGTGAGGTCGATCTTTAGGTCACCCGAATGAAGAATTGTGCCTTGAGCTGTTCGGATGACCGTGGACACACCCTGGGGAACAGAGTGTGTGACGGGCAGGAACTCCAGCTCGAAGGGACCAACTTTCACCCGTTCGCCGTCGGCGACCACATTGAACGAAGTCTGCGACAGGAGACGGGATTCCTCGATGCGCCCCTTGGCGAGGCCAAGAGTCAGTTCGGTGCCATAGAGCGGAAATTCCACTTCTCGAAGAAGGTAGGACAACCCGCCGACGTGATCCTCGTGACCATGGGTCGTGACACAGCCGACGATCTGGTCCCGGCGCTCCAACAGCCACGTGAAGTCCGGCAACACCAGATCCACACCCAGCATGTCGGTGTCGGGAAACATGAGCCCACAGTCGATCAGGAGTATGGAGCCGTCCTGTTCGATGGCCGCACAATTTCGGCCGATCTCGCCCAGGCCCCCCAGGAACACAATCGACACGACACTCTGATCACCAGATGAAGCCTTGCGGGGATCACCAGATGAAGCGTTGCGGGGATTCTTCTTACCGGCCATCAGTCCAGACCTTCCAAAACTTGGCGGGCCCTGTCCTCGAGGCCGTCGGGCGCGATGCCCATGGGTGCACGACACTGACCTACCCGCAGGCCCAGGACACGCAGCAGCGCTTTGGTGGGAATGGGGTTGGGAGCGTCGTCACCAGATTCAAATTCGTACGACTCAATCAGGCGGGTGTTGATCCTGCGGGCCAGTTC
>JAUXGW010000233.1 GCA_030621865.1 Actinomycetes bacterium | reverse complement strand
GAACTGGGACGCGCCGGCCGCGTTGGGCGATCCGGACCTGCCATCCGGAAGAGCATGGAGCCGCGAACACTGGGTGCAGGTGGCGATACCTCCGGGCGAGCCGCCCGTACCGACCACTTCTTCACGCCTCCCGGAGCAGGTGACCCGGGCAGTCGGCACCGGAACTCGCCCAGTGACACTTTCGTCAGGCCGGTCAAATGCCGCCACCTGGCGCCTGCCGGTGGGAATTGCCTCAACCCTGCTGAACACGGCTTCGCTGGATCTGTCCAGACAACATGGCTTGGTGATCGGATCTCGGGGCACGGGTCGCTCCGCCACGTTGTGGACCATCGCCGAGTCTGCACGTCTGGCCGGCATCGAGGTACTGAGCGTGTCCGGTGATCCCCCGGACGCACTCGCCGATCTGGCTGAACATCAGGCCGCAGGGATCAACAATTCCGCGCGCCTGCTCGTGCTTGATGACATCGACGAGTGGATCGAGGAACCCGGTGCAGACGAAGCTCTGTGCGACCTGATCCGCATCACCCGCAAATCGAATCTGCGGGTGGTGGCCGCAGCCGAGAGGGCGAGTGTCCAGCGAAGCTTCGCCGACTCCGTCCTCAAACTCCGCCACGGCAGAAACGCGATCCTGCTCGGACCAAACGCGGAGGAACTTGGTTCGATCGTCGATATCGACATTGCCCGCCGTGATGACATCCGGTGGCCTCTCGGCCGGGGCATTCTGGTGTCCGACGGCCGTCACGAAGTCATTCAGGTCGCGCTCACGGTTCGTGACGAGTCGGCCAGTTCCTAGGCATCGACCTCTTCTGGAAGGTCGGCCGGATCCAGCAGGCTGAGATCGGCAGCGGTCACCAGACCCGCCCGCAGAGCGTGCTCCGCCAAGGTCTTGCGACGGCCCGTGGCGTTGTTTCCACTCTCTCCGTGGAGACCACTCACACCAACCCGGGAGAGCTTCCGGCAGAGGTGATCCAGCTTGCGGTTGAACTTGGACATCGACCATCCCAGGCGAAGAGCACACGCCCGACTGGCAGGTGTGGAGAACTCCGGTATCTCCGAACGCAACGCCGGCTCACACAGAGCCAGGAGCAGATGGTGTTGATCCTCGTTCAGTTCAACGACTCCCCATTCAAGGGTTCGGTCGCCGTCACCGGATTCCTCCAGGTCGATGCTGAGGTCAACATCCTCCACCACTCCGAGAACCTCGTAGGCGTGTGGACCGGCGCTGAACCCAATGCTGAACTCGGCCATGGTGAGGGCGAGACGGCCACCGGGTGAAACAACCGCAGAGTTACGACGGGCTCGATCGTGGACATTGAGCAGGATCGAACTCCCGGTGTTCGTGAGCCACCAGTCACCTGCGCGGTACTCGAGCAATCCGACCCGGCGATGCAGATACGGGTTCGTGTCGATCTCGATGTCGGCAACCCTTCCGAAACTGAGCGACTCGGTCGGACCGACATCACTTTCCTCACCGCAGAAATCGATGAACAAACGTCCACTCATCCGGGCATCCTCCCTTGCCCTCATCCGGGCATCCTCTCCAACCAGCATTCTAGCGCACCATACGGAGTTTCATCCCCTTTCACATCTTTCCATGCACGTTTCGCATGGAAACGACGGAATCGAGCGGCGATCCGGGTGCAGGTAATGCCAATCAGCCCCGTGTCCCGGATTCTGCAGATGGCAGTCTCAGGGGCCAATGTGTGGGAGTGGATGACGATCCTGTGCTCGAACGGCGCAAGCAGATCCTGAAGTGGACGACCATCGGCCAGCGATTCGGTTACGGCTGCTTCGGGGCGACCCTCATCATCTTCTTCGTGGGATTGGTTACGGGTTTCCCGGGATGGACCCTTCAGTCGATCATCGTGTTGTTGATCGTCGGCTCAGTTGTGCTGTTGCCATCGATCATCCTCTCCTACGCGGCAAAGGCCGCTGATTCTGAGGACCGCGGAGAACCCTTCACCTACTGAGGGGCCTGCCCGACCAACTACCCAACCGTTTCGGGCGGCTCGCCGTGGGCAGCATCGACGATGGCCCCGATCCAGGCGTCGAACTGCTCGGTTTCCCCATTTTGTGGTTCCAGGTGACCGCCGGGCAGTTCCGTCAGGGTGACGTCATAACCAGCCTCCTGAAGCGCCGCATCCAGATCAAGGTTGGATTGATGGATCGGAAGGGGCCGACCCGGAGTACCACCCTCATCCTCCTCGCCGACCACGAGCACGATCTGCAACTCGGGATTCTTCCCTGACTCGATGGCCAGATACGGATCCAATGCGTCCAACTGCGCAGGGGTCAGGCCTTGCCATTCAGGCTGGGGGAGCAATCCCTGGCGTGCCGCGTCAACAACAAAATATGGTCCGCCGCCGGCGGCGACAGCCCGGGGAAGATCAACCTTGGGATCAACCAGGCAGTCGGTGACGGGCAGCGGAGGATCATCCGCCACGAAGCCATGGATGACTGCGGAGAAGCCACCGGTCGAATAACCGGCGAGCGTGAGATTCTCGGGGTCGCCTCCGTGATTTTCAGCGTCATCCACGGCGAATGCCGCGGCACAAACTGAGTCCTGGGAACCGCCGGACGGACCATTCGAAGTCCAATGGGGGAGATACACGACCACACCCTGTTCGGCTATGGCTTGAGCCTGGGGCGCGTTCAGCTTGTTGCGGTCAGGCGAGTTTGAGGGATCCCCGCCGTGGTAATACACAACCACAGGCCAATCCGATCCCTCGGCTGGTGCGTACACATCCAGATTCTTCTCACTCGTGTAGGGGACGTCCTCGGTCACCTCGACATCAACCGGGAGCGACACCGAGGTGGTCGACTCGGACGTGGACGCGGAATCAGCGTTGTCTCCACTGCCTCCGCAGCCCATGGCAAACAAACCCAGCAATGCGACTCCAGCGCCGAACATACGCAATGACCTCATGATCAGTCCTCCTCAGGGGGATCCGGTACCTCCATCATGCCGCGCTGGGGTTGAGTCACGGTTGAGGTTGGGTTGAGGGGATACGGAGAGGGAGCGGACCTCACGCGGCGTGACGGATGGACGCGGTGTGACAACTGTCATGGACCATCCGCCGATCGGTGCCGGATTCAGGACGGGGCTGAACTCAGGGTAAGTCGGCGACTTCGGCGACCCGCCAAACCGGTTCGGTCTGGAACTCCGGTTCGTCGACTGCACCACAGGTGGGCATCGGCACATGGCGCTCCAGTTCCACTCGCACCCGCAGTCCCCTGCCGGGTTCAACACCGGTTGAGCGAACATCGACGGTCGTGGCCAGGGTGTCCCGCTCGTGGGCCACGACCACTGCCTCCCGGGGCAACTCGGCCCAACTCCAGCCAAACCGGACGAGGGCTTCGCGGTCGGCAACCTGGGCCACGGCACCCTCGAGCGTGAATGCTCCCCTGCAATGTGCTGACAGATTCGCGGGATCGGTTCTTTCGAGGATGCCCAAGGTGGTGCTGGCATCCAGGTGCGCCCAGACGTAGCCGTCGGGCAGCGACACCGCAGTGGGTGCAAACCGGTGACCGCCGGTATGCGAGGTCCTCCAGATACGCAGATCGGAACGACCCTCCAAGCGGCCGGCCATTTCGTCGAACAACGCCGGTCCCGAACTTCCACAACACACATCTCGCGACCCATGGGTACACAGGAGCAGATCAATCACCTCCCCGGGAGCGTCGCTGCGCCAGCGGTCGTTGGCCTGCAGTGCCGACTCATCGGCTGCCACGACGGCTGCACAAAGCTCCACCAGCGCGGCGGGTGGCGAGTCGGGATCCAGAGTCCACTCCCGGCGAGTCAGCGGAGAACCACCGCCGGCAGACCTCTCCCAGGCGATCACCTTCACCCC
>JAUXGW010000100.1 GCA_030621865.1 Actinomycetes bacterium | reverse complement strand
CACAATGTCGAAGGGCAACTTGTGCAGGTAGGTGAGGGAGGAGTAGCCGGTGCCGAAGTCATCCACGGCCACACTGACATTCAGATCCTTGAGAGCAGTGTGGACTGTCACGGTGTGGGCGGTGTCCTCGAGCACTACGGACTCCGTGATCTCCACGGTCAGGGTCCCCGGATCCAGATCGGCATGGACCACATGTTCGGCCACCGCGGCGACGAAATCCGGGCGCTGGAGCTGACGGGCCGAGACATTTACCGCAATCCCCAGGCCCTCCCGGCCGGGAGGCTCCTGCCAGAGAGCAGCTTGGCGCGTCGCCTCGCCCATGACCCAGTCTCCGATTGGAACAATGAGTCCGGTTTCCTCCGCAACGGGGACGAATCGCTCCGGTGGGATCAGTTCTCCGAGATGCCACCAACGAAGAAGTGCCTCGAACCCCAGAAGTCTCCGAGTGGCCAGATCGAACACTGGCTGGTAGCGCAATTCAAGATTCTCACCATTGCGACTTCTTCGGAGAGCCGTCTCGGTCTGCTGGCGGTCCACGGCGAGGCGCCGGAGATTCTCATCGAATACGACCCACGTGCCGCGACCGGCCGACTTGGCTTCGTACATCGCCGTGTCAGCGTCCTGCAGGACGGCTCCCGGATCGTCCAGGTCAGGATCGGCGAACGCCACGCCTGTGGAGACCCCAATGTGGATCTCCTGATTCCGCACAATGAATGGAACCTCGAGTTCTTTCTCGATGCTGCGGGCGAGGTCTAGCGGATCCGGTCCACCGTGGTGATGATCACACAGCACCACGAATTCGTCCCCACCGAATCGGGCCACCAGATCGTCCGGGCCCATCGAACCCTGTATCCGTGCCCCGATCTCCCTGAGCAACTCGTCACCGAGGCTGTGTCCGAGACTGTCATTGATCACCTTGAAGTGATCGATGTCCACGAACAACAGGGCAATCCGGTCGCCTGATCCCTCCAACCGGGCCAACTCGCAAACATGTTCGAGTCGTTCGAGAAGCAGCACGCGGTTGGGCAAACCTGTCAGGGGATCATGCCGCGCCTGCAAAGCCAGACTTCCCTCGAGTGCGATCCGCTCGGAAATGTCGCGGGCAACCATGCTGAAAAAGGAAATCTCTTCACGGAAGTCCCGGTGGGCCATCACCTTGAGGGAGACCGGCAAATCTTTCCCCGACAGTCCCCTGAGCGTCGTGTCTCCCCGCCAGTGAGATCCTCCCCCTTCGATCAGGTCCAATTCTACGCCTTCGCGAACATGGGCCAACTCAGGGACATTGTTGAGATCACGGACATCATGGCCGAGCGCCTCCCCCGCCGCCTGGTTCGCGTAGATGATCACCCCGTGCGGGTCGAACAGCAGCACGAGATCATCCGTGCTGTTGAAGACCTCCGCGAACCTGCGAGTGGCTGCCTCGGCTTCAACCACGTCGTTGACATCTTCGATTCCACCGATACGGCGGCGGACACCGTCTGAGTTCGGCGGCAGTACGGTGCTGCGGACATCCAGCCAGATGGCCCGGCCATCAGGGCGCTCGAACTGGAAGCGGGTTCTGTCCTGATCATCCGGGTCGGTCGGCACCACCGACAGGAACGGAAGAGTCGATCCCATGACCGAACGCCAGTTTCGGCCAAGAATCTGATCCGCCGACAAGCCTGTTATCACCTCGAAACGTGTGTTCACCGAGGTGATGCCCCTCTGGAAGTCCTCCTCGAACAGTCCCGTACTGGAGGAGAACGCGAGGTTCCTGAGATTCTCATTGCTGTCTTCCAGCTCGCGGACAAGCTGATTGCGTTCCGTTATGTCTCGCAGGTTTGAAATCACGCCGCGGACGTCATGTTCCTCGAGTTGGGCGGTCATGGTGACCTCCAGCCAGCGGAGATCACCATCTTTGTGCGGCGCCCTCACCTCGAGAACCTGAGTCGTGGAGGGATCGAGAACCGCACGACGGTGAGCACCAGCCATGGTTCCGCGATCACGCTCCAGAAGGAACTGGGTACTCCTTTGATCCATGAGTTCAACAGGTCGCC
Organism: Actinomycetes bacterium; assembly: GCA_030621865.1. Taxonomy (GTDB): domain Bacteria; phylum Actinomycetota; class Acidimicrobiia; order Acidimicrobiales; family Microtrichaceae; genus JAHRAZ01. Next base: position 6,469 of record JAUXGW010000100.1, on the reverse strand, counting down.
ACCCGAGCATTCCCTCCAGCGCCGGACTGACGTAGGTAATGGTCATGTCCTCGGAAGCCACGAACAGACAATCAGAGGAATGTCGCAGCAGCGCGGCGTGTCGCCTGCTTGCTGCGTTGAGTTCAGCCTGAGCCTCCACCGTGGACTGGTGATCCGAGATGACCAGGATGACTCCGTTGACCGACGGGTCCGCCCGCAGGTCCACGCCGGATATCTGCACCCATCGGTATCGCCCGCTCGCGAACCTGAGTCTCGCCACCAGGGACGGATCACCGGGTTCATCGTCGTTCAGGAGCTTTGTGGCCAGACGGATCCCCTCCTCCAGGTCGTCAGGATGAAGGAATTCACCGATGAACGCCCCTGAAACCTCATTGGCGGACCATCCCGTGTATGTCGTGGCGCTCGCGCTTGTCCAGGTGATCCGCAGGTCGCCATCGACAACTATCACCGCGTTGCCGGTTGCATCAACGATCGAACGCAGGAACCTCTCTCCTTGCCGAAGATGGATGAGCTGGTGCCGGCCCTTCGATGACTGTTGATTCCCTGCCGGCGGACCCAAGCTCGTCGGACCACGGCACGCTGAAGCCCGGGAAGGTCCCGGCAGAACAAGGTCCTCTTCGAACAACAGATCCGCGGACGCGTCCCCACCCTCCGAAGGCATGGCCCCCGGCAGGAGTTCACCCGGACCATTGATCCGCGACTCAGTTGTCATCCGCCCGTTTCTCCCTCAGCCGCCGGAAGGATCGGTGCCCCTCGCCAAGACAGCTGTCATTCCGCCAACTCGCCTACCGCCATCGTATTGCCGATTCCTTCCGAATGCCTTGTCGATCCGAAAGATCGCTGATTCAAGAGCCATGGCCGCAGCGGCATACACGCGCCGAAAACAACCACTAGCGTCGATCTCCGTGAATCGGCACAGCCTCCTCGGGAGGGTCATCTGGACCTTGACAGCGGGAATCGTCTGTATCTCGTGCGCCGGAACCCAGACCAGCCATGTCAGCGCTTCCGATGACAAGTCTGAAGACTCCGAGACCGCCGAGCAGACCTCGAGTACGACAATTCCTCCCGACTGCGCCACGATGTTGCCCAACACAGCCAAGGTGGGCTTGTTGATCACAGTTCTGGTGAATGAACCCACCCACGCGTCCGAAATGGTCGCCGCCGGTACCGTGAACGGCTTCGGAATGGTCGGTGCCCAGCGAAGTGACGTCGATGAGGCCATCGCGGAAGTCACCGCAGATGCTCCGTTGCCTCCAATCGTGGCGGTAGATGAAGAGGGCGGGGAGGTCCAACGCCTCAAATGGTCAGCCGGGGTGATTCCTTCCGCTGCGGAAATGGCAGAAGGAACACCCGAAGAGGCGGCTTCGGTGTTCTCCGATCACGCGGCCGCCATGGCGGAGATGGGTGTGAACATCAACTACGCACCTGTGGCCGATCTGGACGGTGGGGCCGGGATGGACACCCGAACCTACGGAGACGACCCGGCAAGGGTCTCCGAGTTCGTCAGTGCGATCATGGAAGCACAGGAGGCACAGGCCGTCACCCCAGTGGTCAAGCATTGGCCCGGGCTGAGAACGGCCACCGAGGATCCCCACGACGGCCTCACCACACTCGCCCCGATCGACCAACTTCGCCAGACCGATCTGATTCCCTTCCAGGCTGCGATCGATGCCGGAGCAACTGCGATGATGGTCACCCACGCCGTCGTGCCCGGGCTGACGGGGGAGGACGAACCAGCTTCGCTCTCGCGGGCAGCGATCACTGACGAGCTCAGGGGACGTCAGGGGTTCGACGGACTGATCATCACTGACGCACTGGGGATGGACGCGATCACCGACACAACCAGCCAGGCGCAAGCGGCAGTGCGAGCTGTGGCAGCCGGGGCTGACATCGTCCTCGTCACCGGTTCCGATGACGCCGATGAGGCACATGAGCTCCTGGAAGAAGCGCTCGAATCCGGTGAACTCGACACGGCCCAGGTGGAGGACTCGATACGCCGCGTTCTCGGACTGAAAGGTATTGAAGGTGAATGCTTCGACCTGGTCTCAACATTCGCCGCGGCATCCAGGGCACCCGAATCCGGGGTTACCACCACTGAAGGCTTCGATGGTGACTCCGGTGTCACAACCACCACCTCGTAACCCGGGCAGCGTCAGGGTTTTTGTCATAACGCGGTGACAAACGTCATCACAGTGGGTAATACTTTGATTACTCGCTGAAGTTGCGGGTGACCCGTACGCCATCGTCGCCGTCGGGATGAGGGGACTACGACGAAAGGGGAAGACTGTGCGTGTATCAATGATTCTCACAGACAAGGGTTCCAACGTCGCCACCGTCCAGGCTGGTGCGACGATTGCTGATGCTGCAGCGGAGATGCGCCTGCGCCGAGTTGGATCACTCGTGGTTTCGGCCGACGGCCAACACATCGATGGCATCGTTTCCGAGCGAGACATCGTGTATCGGGTTTCCGAACGCGGCGAGTCGGCCCTTCACGAACCCGTATCAGCGGTGATGGCAACCGAAGTTCAGACCTGCCAGCCAGGCGACACATCCGAAGACCTGATGCGGGTCATGACGGATATGCGCGTACGCCACCTACCGGTGGTGGTTGACGAGGTGCTCACCGGCATCGTTTCGATTGGCGACATCGTGAAAGCCCGCCTCAGCGAACTCGAAAACGAGACGCAGGTCCTTCACGACTACATCACCACCGGCAGGTAGCCCTACCACCGCAAAGAAACCGCCCGACTGTTTCCGGGCGGTCAGGCCCGATGTCGATTCACTGCTGAGACCACGGCGCGAAGAGACGCCACCAGGATCGACTCGTGCATGCCCACCCCCCAGCGGATTCCACCGTTGGTGTCCTGCACCTCCACATACGCGGCAGCAGTGGCATCCGCTCCCGCTGAGACAGCGTGTTCGTTGTAGTCCACAACCTCGAGATCGATTCCAAGAACTTCATCGAGTCCGTTCATGAAGGCTGAGATCGGACCGCCGCCTTCACCATGGACAGTGATCGGTTCACCGTCGACCACCAGTTGAACGGTCACGGTTGCACCATCCGCACTCGTGGTCGCCTCCGCCGAACGGAAGATCAATCCCTTCTCCCCCTCAACGGCCTCGCTGAGGTAATGATCCGAAAACGCATCCCACATCGACGCGGCCGAAATCTCGGTCCCGGTGTCTTCGGTGATGTGCTGGATGTCCTTGGAGAACTCGATCTGGAGTCGGCGCGGCAGGTCGAGGCCATGTTCCGCCTTCATGATGTACGCCACGCCGCCCTTGCCCGATTGGCTGTTCACCCGGATCACCGCTTCGTAGGTCCGACCCAGATGTGAAGGATCGATGGGGAGGTAAGGCACCTCCCAGGTGTCATAGCTGACGGGTGCGCCGGAAACCGTGGTCTCTTCGGAACCGATGGCATCAATACCTTTCTTGATGGCATCCTGATGCGATCCGGAGAATGCCGTGTACACCAAGTCCCCGACATATGGATGGCGTTCATGCACCGGGAGGCGGTTGCAGTACTCGGCCACCCTGCGAAGCGAATCGATGTCCGAACAGTCCAGTTCCGGGTCCACTCCCTGGGTGAAGAGGTTCAACGCGATGGTCACCACATCCACGTTGCCGGTTCGCTCCCCGTTGCCGAAGAGTGTGCCTTCCACCCGTTGTGCTCCGGCCAGCAACGCCATTTCAGCCGCTGCCACGGCGGTTCCCCGGTCATTGTGGGGATGCACCGAGAGGATGGCTCGTTCCCGATCGGGGAGATTGCGGTGCACGTACTCCACCACGTCGGCGTAGATGTTGGGCATGTACATCTCAACCGTGGCGGGAACGTTGATGATGACTCGTTCGGGTGAGCCGTCTGCGGCCCGGCCCAACTCGAGCGCATCCATGACGGCTGCTGAGATCTCGATTGCGTAGTCGGGTTCGGTGCCGGTGAAGGACTCCGGTGAGTACTCGTAACGGATGCTGGTGTCTCCGGCATGGGACTCCAGCTCGCGGCACAACCGCGCTGCATCAGTGGCCAGTCTGGTGATGCCGCGGCGATCTTCGCCGAACACCACCCTGCGCTGGAGGACCGACGTGGAGTTGTAGAAGTGAACGATGGCACCGGGAGCACCGCTGATCGCCTCGTAGGTTCGCTCAATGAGTTCCCTGCGGCACTGAACCAGTACCTGAATCGTCACGTCGTCGGGAATCAGGTCGCCTTCGATCAACTCGCGGACGAAGTCATAATCGGTCTGGGAGGCAGAAGGGAACCCGACTTCGATCTCCTTGAATCCCATTTTCACCAACGTCCGGAACATCCGGTGTTTGCGCTCGGAGTCCATCGGATCGATGAGGGCCTGATTGCCGTCTCGCAAGTCGACAGAGCACCAGATCGGAGCGGTTTCGATTGTTCTGGTGGGCCATGTCCGGGAGATGAGTCCACCGTGGGCATCCCCACCCAGGTCCGTTGCCAGCGGCCGGAAGGGTTCGTACTTGCCGAAGGGCATCGTGGTGCCGGCAACCTCGCCGGCTTTGGTGTGGGAACTGGTTGACATGTTTCTTCTCCTTGGGTCCCTGCTGCATTTCGAACGCCGAACCGGTGTCCGGGGAAAGCTGATTCACCCCGAAAACCGAAGAACCTCCTGCGAAGCGCAGGAGGTCAGGCGAGTCGGGTTGACGACTCGCCTAGGTCAGAAGCAGAAGTGCGGCGGTGCTGTAGGACATCATTGTTCAATGCTACGGCACACTCGCATCCTTCGCAATCATGATGCGGATCCCTCGAAACCCCTCAGAATGGCCCTGTTGACATGGGCTGTCGTGCTCGGTGCGGGTTCCGCCGTAACCGATTCACCCGTCAATGCCATTCTGTTCAATCTGGCAGCCTGGCTGCCGGCGTCGATTCTGCTGTTGCCACTCCTGGCGATTGGCATCACCCGGCCATGGCGTCTGATGGGAGCTGGAATCGCCTGCTTCATTCTGGCCGCGAGCATCGAGTCGGTGGCCAGATTCAGGGGCGGAGTGGTCCCGGAGAGGGGAAGCCTCGGCGATGTTGCCTTCGTGGCCGGGTACGTGTTGTTTGGTGCCGGAGTCTGGTTTCTGGTGGCCACACATGCCCGACGAGCCCTGCGAGAGGGTATAGCCGATCTGCTCATTCTGCTTATTCCGGCCACAGTTCTGCTGCTCGAGTTCGTGATCATCCCGGGCAGTGATGCCAGTGATCCCTGGGGACTCCGGTTCCTTGCGGGACTGTTCACGTTGGCCGACGTCGTGCTGGTTGCTGCCCTGCTCTGGCTTATCTCCACCCCGACCCTGCGTGGTCGCCACCTCGGCACACTCCTGGCCGGCGTCATCCTCACCCTCGTCGCCGACGTGATACTCGCCGCCGACCTGCTGCACCCGAGCAGCACCGAACGCGCCGCCGTCGAGGCCATTTATCCCTACACCTGGGCGTTGATGGCGGTCGGAGTTGCCCTCGGGTCCAGATCCCCGACCGTGGAGGAACCGACCACTTCGTTCGTTCACTGGGGTCGGGTGACACTGCTGGGATTCGGCGTGGTTCTGATGCCGATCTCATTCGCCCTGGCCGCAGCGGGACCCAACCCACTAGCCACCGAGGGCATAGCCATCGCGGCAGTCCTGTCATCCACCCTCATCGTGATGCGGACACTCGACCTCGCCCTGGGTCAGGAACGAACCGCCATCAAACTCGACTCCGCCCGGCGCCAACTCCGGGAGGCGGCAACTCACGATCCGCTCACCGGCCTGCTGAACCGCAGCGTGCTCACCAACCTCCTGACCTCCGGGGAACCCATCCACGAACCAATCGCACTCGTGTCCCTGGACCTCGACGGGTTCAAGGAAATCAACGATACGTTCGGACATGCAGCTGGGGACCATGTGCTTCAAACCGTGGCCAAGCGAATGACCGAGGCCATGCGGCCCGGGGACGAGGTGCTGAGAATGGGTGGCGACGAATTCCTCATCATCGCCCCGGGAGTGAATCGGTCCGAAGTTGCCCAGCTGACCGAGAGGCTGCTGCGGCACATCGAAAGACCGATTTCCTGGACCGGAGATGATGACGGAACCCGCCCGCTCGAGGTGTCCGCGAGTGCCGGAATCGCCTTCACAGGTGAAACGGCATCAGAGAGCACCCAAGTATCCACCTCTATCGACCAAGCTCTCTCCTCATCGGATGAAGCCATGTATCTCGCCAAGGACCGGGGTCCGGGTCTTGTGGTCCTTCACCACGAAAAGGATCCGGATCAGGCCTGAGCCGACACCGACCCCGGGGATGCCCAAGGTGATTTCCGCCGAACGACACCGCGTCAGGCGGGCTACGGTCGGCAACCATGGAGACGCCCTCAGCAGTAACAACAGCGCGAAGGATCAGGGATGCCGAGGTGAGTGCCACGGAGGTGCTCGAAGAACACCTGGCCACCGTCGATCGACTGAATCCACAAATCAACGCCGTCTGCTA
>JAUXGW010000013.1 GCA_030621865.1 Actinomycetes bacterium | reverse complement strand
GGAATGCCCACTGCCACCCAAGCTCGCGCGTTTGGCGGGAAGTCCGGATGCCGGCGCTGAATCAGAACCACGAAAGCCGGGACACACACCGCGAACGTGATTCCGCTGACCCAGGCGAGGTGCGTTGAATCCGGTCGCTGGAGAGCTTGGGTGACCAGGGCAACACCGAACAGTGCAGCGGGAAAGAAAGACAGGCTTGCGGGGGTGGGCGGCTTGATTCTCCTCGCCACTACCGCAGCCCAGGCCAGGATTGCCGCGGATCCCAACACCAACAAGAACCACAGGAACGTCTGGTTGGAGGGTGAGAAGGGGCTCGGAACCACCGGTTCACGAAGTGAGTCAACTTTCTGCAGGAAAGCGTCGATCTCCGTCCAGGATGGCGGTATTGGCAAGCTGCGGCCACCACGCAGTCGGAACACGGGTTCGATGAACATGCCGTTGATCGAGTTCCCCCAGCCGGAAACCACCAGATGCGGTATCCAGAGAACGCTCATGCCGGCAAACCCGTACAACATCGGCGCACGACTCCCCTTGCGGAACTGGAACCACCAGGCCACCATCGCGAGACCCACCGCAATGACCATGTCCGGCCTGAACAACAGTGCAAGACCGGCGCTGGCCCCCGCCAGCACCTTGAAGGTTGTGCTGGACCATCTCCGTCCGCCGGTTGCCCGCGATGCTGCCGCAGAACATGCCATCGCCAGAAAACCCAGGGCGAGAGCACCGTTCCAGGCAAGAGCGGTCAACCCAGCGGGCCACAGGAGGATCACGACCGCAGTCAGAGCCGAGCCGGTTGCCACCTTGCGCCCGAATGGTCGGATCAGAAACCACATCGAGTAGGCGAGCACTGCGTGCTGGAGGAGGCCGAACAGCCTCTCGACGTACAGGTGAGCGCCGAACACCTTGAACGCACCCGCGAGGGCGTACAGGGATCCAGGGCCGTAGAGATGCAGGAAGTCGCGGTGGGGGAAGTTGCCGTTGAGAATCTGCTCGGGGAACACGAGCATGAACCCTTCCTCCATCGGAGGTCCCGGATACGCCAGGAGTGCGGGCACCGGCAACAAGAGCACCAGTGCGATCAACGACAGAGACGCCAGATCCCATGAACGTTGGTGAGAAGGTTTCGCCAATTCCGCTCCGGCCGTCACGTGGCGAGTCTCCCACAAGGCCGGCGCGCACAAGGCCGGCCCGCACAAGGCCGACGCCAAATCCCCGGAACGTTCACCGGGGATCCCCTCACCTACTTGGGAAGGAGTGAACCACCGAAGGCAGGCTTCGGGTCGGGATCGTTGTATCGGCCCTTTCGCGACAGTGGTCCGTACCTCGGCGACTCCGAGAACGGGATCTTCCAGATGATTCGCGGTCCGAAACTGAAGAAGTTGAAGACCTGGGCCACGTTGAAGCCGACGCCGTCGTGCCAGAAGATCGACGCAATGTTGTCATACAACAAATGGGTATAGCCGTATTTCAGTCCGCGCTCCTTGAGGTCCGTGATCACGATGTCGGCCACGTAGTTCCCCAGGGAGCCACGACGGTATTCAGGCTTCACGTACAGATCGAACCCGTACGCTTCCTCGGGGAGCAGTTGGACGTTGACCACTCCCGTGAACAATCCCCGCTGAGGTCGAAAGGCCAGCCAGAAATAGGCCGCCACCTCTGGCTCGGACGCGTCCTCGACCTCCGCGAAGATGACGATCGCGTGCCAGTCGCCGGCGTCGAGGCGGGGGGCCGCAACCTTGCGCATGCTGCGGGTACCGATCTGCTGGAACACCGGGTCCTTGCTCGAGGTGACAACGGTGTGGCTGTAAACCGAGTCCTTGGTGGAACCAGGCGGCTCGGTGGCCGGCAGATCCAGATAGGTCAGATATGCAGTGCCTATGTACGGCTTGTATTCGGCCAGCAATGCCTTGAGTTCGCCCAGTTTGCCCATGGCGAACATGGTGCTCTCTATTGCTCCCGAACACCAAGCGCGGGAACCGGTTCCTCAGAGGTTCTGTTGCCCTCTGATGCGTCTCCAGAGGAAATCGACGGTGAACGCCGCCAGGATCGCCATGAGAGGTGTCATCGGTATCTTGAAACGTGCGTCTCCGAACACCAGCACCGGCACCAGGAGTCCACTGAACACCAGAGCGATCAGAACCCAGACCTGATCCTCGAGGCCATGTCTGACCGCACGCCCGATCAACATCACCAACCCGACGATGGAGGCACCCAATACGCTCCAGTAGAAGACACCTGCCGCGTCGGTGATCACCCGCCTCTGAGTGCTGTCCAGCAGGAGGTCATCCACATATGACTCCGCTCCCCTGAGGCCATCGATGTCACTGGAGAACGTGAACTGGATCTTCCTGAGGCTGAGCAACGGAAGAGCTCCCGGATCGTCGCGGATTGCCTCGATTGCCAACTCACGCGTTTCGACATCCCGGGAATACTCGGCCTCGGGTCCTTCGATGTAGAACTCTCCGGTTTCGCAGTATTCCGGAATGGAGAAGCCACCCGGCGCTCCGGGATGGAAACCAACGCACAGATTGTCTCCGCCATTGGTGGAGACCGGTATCCAGTGATCGAAGACCGACTTGTTGCGCGCCGCCCATGGAATCACGAACAGCAGCACACCAACGGTGAGGGCCGCGGTCAAAACAAGCCCGCGTTTCCACGAAATCGATCCGATCAGCCAGGCAATCAACACGGCTGGAACGCTCAGCAGGACCTGCGGCCTCACCATCGTGGCGGCGCCGAGCGCCATGGCGGCGGCAGCGAATCCCGCGAGCATCGACCGATCCGTGAGCGCTCGATCCTGGTTCAGGGTCAACCACGTGACGGCCAGCAGGAATCCGGAGAAGAACGCCACGAAGAGCGACTCCGACAACACCGCCGAGGAATAGAAGATCAGATTCGGCCAGAGAGCAAGAATCAGGCCGGCGATCGTCCCTGTACGGTGACCAAACATCATGCGAGCGGCAAGCACCACGCACAGGGTGGAGAATCCCCACAGGAGGCATTGCACCAGTCCCACGATCACCGCCCGTTGCGAATCGAAACCAAACAGATCGACGACCCAGTAGAGCGATCCCAGAAACCACGGATATCCGGGCGGGTAATAGGCGGTTGGGAAACCGGCAATTGAGCGATAGCCGTCGCCCTCCGCGATTTGCAGAGCGGCTATGTGATACAGAATCGGGTCCGAAAGCCCCTTGGGGACCCGCGCCAGGGGAACCACCCACAACACCCTGACGATCACCGCTGTGGCGGTGACCATCCAGGCGGATTTGTCCAGCAACCGCTCCGACACCCGCCAGACTGTAGATGCCGCGGTGATCACCCCCAACTACTGTCGGAGCATCACTTCTGTGAATCCCAATGCTCCAACATCCATGGAGACCGAACAGCCCCGAACACCACGGCCGCAACGGCTCGGACTTGGTCTGGGAGCAGTGGTCATTGCGGGCCTGCTCGCCGCCGGGAACTTCGTGGGCGGCCGACTGTGGTTCTTCAGCGACGACTGGAACATGTACGCGTACTATCACCGCGGCAACCTCCTGGAGCCCTTCAACGGCCATCTGTCGCTCATCCCTGCGGGCCTGTACCAGCTCCTCTTTCGAACAGTCGGAGTCACCAGCTACAGCCCGTACCGATGGTTGGGGCTGGCTGCCCTCGCGCTACTCGGGTTCCAGGTGCTCCGATATGCCCTGCCCCGACTCGGACCATGGTTCAGCACCGTCGCGGTTGCGGCTGTGTTGTGGAACTCCTTCGGATCCACCAACGTCCTCTTCCCGTTCTTGATGAACTTCTCCCTTCCCCTCGCATGCCTGCTGGGAATCTGGTGGAACCTGGACAAGGATCAGCCACGCCATGACTGGCGGGCCGGATTGTGGTTCGCCGTTGCACTCGCCACCAGCGGCATGGGACTCGTCATCGCCGTCGCGATCGGAGTTGAACTACTCCTCAGGCGAAGTTCGGCGCGCCGCTACCTGCCATTCGGGGTCCCGGGAGTGATCTGGCTCGTTTGGTGGCTGGCGTATCGCGATTCCACCGAGGTCACGACCAATATCCCGGGAGCCCTCGAGTACGCCGCCCGGATGGTGTGGGGCGGCACCACCGCCCTCGCTGCCGGGTGGAAGCCCGGTGGCATCCTCCTCGCCGTGTTCCTGGCGGGCCTGTTCGGCACGAAGTTCGTGGTGGCTCGCAGGATCGACCCAAGAATTGCCGGCGCCCTGTGCGCGATTGGAACGTTCGTCATCGTCACCGCGTTCACGAGACTGGAGAATGTCCCGCCGATACCACCCGACGAACTCCGTTACGGATGGACTGTTGGCGCCTTGATCGTGTTCGCACTGACCTCGCTGACGGCGACCCGCGTGACCTCATCCCCGCAAGCGCGGGCACAGCCACCCGGGGACGAACCTCATGATCTCCACCGGATCTCGGACGTTGCCAACGGCCCCGTGGAGGATGATGATCTGCAAACCATCAAACATGGGGCCGTGATCCTCGATTCCGAACTCCTCACCAGGTTGACCATTGCTGCGACCTCGCTGCTCGTGTTGGCAGGCGGCTACCAACTCGTCGAGGGCATGAACAACTGGGCTGACGGTGTGGCCGAAGCCGCACCGGGTCTGCGATCTGTGATCTACGCAACGGAGGCCGTGGGTACGGATCGGATCGACAGCAAACGAATTCTGCCCCTGTCATATGTTCCGGTTTCAGCCGGGGCGTATCTGTCTGCAGTGCAAGACATCGGCTCTCCACTGGAGAACGCCACCGAATCCATGATCGGTGGATCCGAGGATTCGCGCATATCCGCTGACCTGATCCTCTCCGACTCACTCGCCTACTCCCTGCCTGCAGATCGCGGGTCCGAGTCCAGCCAGCGTTGCGCCACCACAGTGGAGGCCAATCCCGGCTCTGTGGTGACGACTGCCAGCGAGGCAGCGGGTGCCGCTGGAGACGCCGGAGGTCCCGCGGGCCCCGACAACACCGCTGAGGACAACACTGCGTTTCCCACGCTGATCGGCGCAGGTCGATTCGCCGCGCCGGACTCGATCGACGGGTGGGTGATCGAGCCACCTGCAATGCTTCCTCGGGATGAGCGAATCGGAACCAGTGTGGTGATTCCCTATCGCCTGGAATCGGCTTCGGGAGAACCTGTCTGCGCATCAGACTGACCGGGTGGATCAGGTCCCTTCCTCCAGCCGGCCAGGAACCTGGATTCGACCACACGATAGGAGATCCATCCCGCCAAAACAGCTGCCGGCACTGCCACGGCTATGCGCACGGCTGCGGGCTGTTCGGTCAGTGCCCGGTTCACCCAGATGTAGATCGGAAGATGCCACAGATACAGCGAGAACGAGATTGCGCCCAGCCATCGCAGGGGCCGCCAGTTCCCGACGGCGCATACCAGACCCTCGCCAGTTGTGGCAGCCGCCACCACCGCACCGGCGGCCAGCGCAACAAGTGTGAAGCCGCCATCAAAGAGCCAGGGTGAGCTGGGATCTGCAAACACGAAGCAGGTCAGAAGGAAGAGCCCACCGACGAGACCAAGCTTTCGAATCCAGCGGTCGGGAATCATCTCGGAGCGCCACACGAACGCTGCGGCAACCCCCAGAAAGAGCAGATCGGCGCGAGTGTCGGTTCGTTCGTACAATTCGGCGGGCAGCACACCTGCTTCATGGAGGAGCAGTCGCCACGCGGCAACGAGCATCGTTGCGATCAGCAGTCCGAGCATGACCCGCTTGAGACTTCGCTCCCCGCGCCCCCACCAGAAGAAGCCTGCTGCCATCAGCGCATAGAACTGCACCTCAAGGGCAAGTGACCAGAGGTGAACGAGTTCGAAGGGCGGTTGGATCCCCAAGGTCAGCTCCCAGTTCGACAGGAACGTCAACGCGAAGGCGGATTGGGTCAGCTGAACGCCGACCTCGGTTCCGGTTGCCACCGCGATCAGCCCCTCGATGACCAGGAACACGATCAACACCGGATAGACCCTGCGGGCTCTGCGCCGGGCAAACCCCGACACATTCAAGTCCGGTGGATCCACCTTGGGCCGGCGATCGAGTTCGGACAGGATCACCAGTGCGATCAGGAAGGCAGACAGAACCACGAACAGATCCACCCCGAGGAAACCGCCGGTCAACTCCCAGCGATGGGCACCGTCACCCAGGAACCCAAGGTGAGTCCACAGGACTGCCCCTATTGCCAGTCCCCTGATGCCATCCAGTTGCGGTTTCGGCTTCAGAAGTCTCGGGGACGTGCTCATCCGCTCAACCCCATCCGGCAACCGCAATCGTGGCGGCGGTCGCACCCACGGCAAGAATTCCCCAGATGATGAGGCCGTTCGGCCAACGAACCAGTCGGCTGTCCTTCAGTGGAAGCTCCATGAACCGGAACATCAGGTATGCGATCGCCACGGTCACGCCAAAACGCAATCCGATCAGGGACCAACCACTCAGGTGCATCCGATCAGAGGTCATCAGCAGTGTCAGCGGCCAATGAATGATGTAGGCCGGATAGCTGACCCGGCCCAGCAGAACCAACGGTTTCGAGGCCAGAACCGAGGCGGCCGAACCCTGCGAGCTGAGCCCGATGATCATCGCTGCACTCACGAATGCGAAGGCCGGCAGTCCCCACCTGCTTACCCAGACGTCGGACTCGTGCACGAAAACCCAGCAGACAGCCGCCACGGCAAGGGATGCCCAGCCGAGAAATCGCGTGAAAGAATTCCTGGGCATGCCGCGGTGATGGACCCAGACCGCCAACAGAACTCCGACCACGGCTTCCGAGGCCCGGGTGTCAGTGCCAAAGAACTCGCGCTGTGGAGTGCTCACCAGCACCAGCAGGGATGTCACGGAGATCAGCCACAGAACGATGAGGGAACCCACGAACCACTGCATCATCTTCTGGCCGCGGCCAAGGGCGAACACCAGCAGGCCGAAGAGGAGCAAATAGAACTGTTCTTCCAGGCTGAGCGACCAGAACACGCCCAGCGGCCCGAGCAACCGGAACGGCTCGTCCCCGTTGGCCAGGGCGATCGAATGCCAGTTGGCCGTGCCGGTGAGGCCGGCGGCCACATCACTTCCTGCGAAGGGACCCCAGACATCGGGCCAGATCACCAGGATCAAGACGATGACCACGATCGCGGCCGTGGAGGAAGGCAGGAGCCGGCGGAATCTCCGGCCCCAGAATCCGGTGCGGTTGACGGTGCCGGTTCGCTCCCTCTCGGCCAGGAGAAGCGAGGTGATGAGGTAACCGGAGAGTGTGAAGAAGGTCGACGGGCCGAAGAACGCTCCGGGAAAAAGAATGTGTGGCGAATCCCAGCCGGCAACGAGGGAGAAGTGGAACAGAGCGACCACGATCAACAACACGCCACGAAGCCCATCCAGGGCTGGCACGTACGAGAACCTCGTCGGACGTGCCGATGTTTGTGAAGCCAGCACTGCGGCGATGTTACCGGGTGACCCGGCGCAGCCACTGAACCCACTACCGTCCGAGTCGTGCCAACCCTGCTCGGCGACAAGCCTCCGGACTCGGACTCCACCACTCTTGCCGGTTCCTGGCCTGCCCTGGCCGGATGGTGGTTGGTGTCCGTATTGGTGGCAATCCTGCACAACGGGATCTGGGCAACGCCCAACCTGGGATTCATGTCGGCAATTGCCGAGAATCCGGGATCCAATCCCTTCTCGGAAGCACTTCCGGGTGACTATCTGCTGACGAGTCTCCTGATGCCGATGGTGGGCACCACGCTCGGACAGACGGATCCGCATGAACTTGCCCGGTTGCACCTGTTTGCACTTCTCGCAGGTTGGGCCGCGGTGGTTTTCATTGCCCACATCAACAGGGGATACCGGACCGCGCGAACCCTCACGGTGTTGCTGGCGGCAGCCCCGCTGACCACGGTTTCGATGCAGTGGCTCGGTCAACCCGATCCCGTCACCGGTCTCTGCGGCGTGGCCATGGTGTTGGTCCGGCGGCGGTGGGCGGTGATCGTCCTCGGAGTCATTGCAGGGCTGGCGCACCCCGAACAGGCACTCTTCATGGCGGCAGTCGCCGGTGTAATCCGGGTGGTTCTGAACCCGGCTGGGGAAACACCGACCGGCAGGTCCCATCTGCCGGACAAATCCCATGTGCCGGACAGATCTTATGTGGCTGTGTTGTATCCGGTCATGGGTGTGGTGATCGGCCGTGTTGTCACCGAGGTGTACTTCCGGGCCGCGGACATCACGATCGGAAACCCTCGATCGGATTACCTGGACATGGGCCTGAGCAAGTTCGCAGATCACCATGCACAGGAGCCATTCGCGCTGATCTGGACATTGTGGGGACCGTTGTGGCTGGTGATCGCGGGAGTGATCTTGGCTGCGATCACGCGCGGCCGGGACTCCCCTGAGCGGAACAGGACTTGGTACGTGATTGGTGCCCTGGCCGTGACAGCACTGATTCCCATGTTCGTGACACTCGACGAAACCAGGGTCTACGCGGTGATCACTGCTCCCCTGATTGCCGCAGCCGCCGTGCTGATCGGAAGCTGGAAACAGGTTTCGAATCGCCTCCTGATGTGGTCCTCGGTGGCTCTACTGCTCGTGACTCTGGTTCTACCCGGTGGTTTTGCCACGGGAATCACATCGTGGCGCTCCCAGCTCCAGACCGCGGACATGGCCGAATTCCTCGTGAGCGGAGACATCCCTGAAGACGCCAACGGTGAGCTCGGCGCCTGGCTGATTGCTCCCTTCGAGCTCAACATTCCGGACGTCGAGGACTGATTCACACAGCTCTGACGGCTGATACACATGGCCCCGGGACCGATGCACACGGCCCCGGGGTGCCGAGGCACTAAATTGCGGCTCACCCATGGCTTCCACCATCACCCGGGACGCGTCTGAACGAACCTGGCCCCGACGACTGCCCGCTCCGGGGACACTTCTTCTGGCGCTGGTGGCGTTCGTGCCCTTGCTGGCGACCCAACCGGGCCAGGTGGGAGCCGACACCAAGACCTACCTCTACCTTGATCCGTCTCGCCTGCTTTCCCGCGCAGCATGGATGTGGGACACCAATATCGGTCTCGGAACCGTGACTCACCAGAACATCGGATACCTCTGGCCGATGGGTCCGTACTACTGGTTGATGGACACCATCGGAATGCCCGACTGGATCGCTCAGCGACTCTGGCTGGGAGGAATCATCTTCGCCGCCGGCATGGGTATCCGATTCATGCTGAAGGAACTCGGGTGGGTTTCAGCCGGCGTCACCGTGGCCTCATTTTCATACGCATTGAGTCCCTACCTGCTGCACTACGGCGCCAGGATTTCGGTGATCCTGCTGCCATTCGCCGGTCTGCCGTGGCTGATCGGAATCTCCTCCAAGGCTCTGCGCAAAGGTGGCTGGCGGTGGCCAGCCGCATTTGCGTTGATCACCTTGACCGTCGGCGGAGTCAACGCCACTTCCCTGCTGCTGGTCATGCTTGGACCACTCCTGTGGTTCGTTCACTCCGTGTTCGTCTCGAAGGAAGTGAGACTCGGGCGGGCAATTGCGGTGGGCCTGCGAATCACCTTCCTGACCGCGATCACCTCCATGTGGTGGATAGCCGGCCTGACACTGCAGGGCGCCTATGGAATACCGATCCTCGACTACACCGAGACCTACTTCGTGGTGGCAAATGCCGCCCTGGCAACCGAACTCGCCCGCGGCCTTGGGTACTGGTTCTTCTATGGCCGGGACGCGCTGGGAGCATGGCTCTCCCCCGCTGAGCGCATGGTTGAAAACCTGCCTGCCGTGGTGCTCAGTTTCGCCTTGCCGGTCGCTGCGATCACCGCCGGTGTTCTCACCCGATTCCGGAATCGTGGTTACTTTGCCCTCATCGCAGTGACCGGTCTGGTGATCGGCGTCGGAGCGCATCCGTGGGATTCATCATCACCGTTCGGCGCATTGTTCGGCGCCTGGACCGAGACGGAGACCGGCCTCGCGTTTCGTTCCACCCCGCGAGCCATTCCGCTCATCCTTCTGGGATTTGCCGTCATGGCGGGCGCCGGCGTGGCAGCCCTGAGTAATTGGCGACCGTCCTGGCGTCTCCCGATCGCCGGCGCTGCACTGCTGGCCATCTGCTTGAACCAGTGGGCACTCTTCGGCGGAGAGATGGTTGACCGCAACCTCAAGCGCGACGAGAACCTGCCCGAGTACCGGCTGGAGGCCGCGGCGGCGATGGACGAGGGATCCCCGGACACCCGCGTTCTTGAAACTCCTGGCGCCGACTTTGCCTCCTACCGGTGGGGCAACACGGTGGACCCGATCACGCCCGGTCTGATCGACCGTCCTTTCGCTGCCCGGGAACTGATCCCGTATGGGACGCCGAACTCGGCTGACCTGATGAATGCCTTCGACATTCCGCTCCAGCAAGGCAGTCTGGATCCCGAGAGCATCGTCGGGATGGCCCAGTTGCTGGGCGTCGGCACCATTGCGCACCGTGCCGACATTCAGTACGAACGATTCCGCACTCCCAGGCCACGAAATCTCTGGCACACGCTGAGTGGCATTGACGGGCTCGGCCAGCCGAGCACGTTTGGCGACGATGTGGCGAATGAGGCGGTGGACATACTCCCCCTGGATGATGAGGTTGCGCTGGGAACTCCCAACGACTGGGCCGACGCTCCAGCCGTGTCGCTCTTCGATCTGGAGGAACCACGGGCCATGCTGCGAACCGTCGACGGGTCCTCGCCGACAGTGATGTCCGGAGATGGCGAGGGAATCGTGAACTGGGCTGCCTCGGGGGCACTCGACCCTGACCGGCCAATCCTGCATTCGGCTTCCTACGCGGCCGACACCGCGGGGCTTGTGGACCTCATCGAAACACAGGGAACACAACTCGTGGTGACCGACACGAATCGTCGTTCGGCGCGACGTTGGGGCTCAGTGCGCGACAACGACGGATACACCGAACGCGCGGGTGAGGCCGCACTGGACCCTGATCCCGGCGACTCCAGGCTCGAGAAATTCCCGGACGCCACTGATGAACACTTCACTGTGTCCGAACAGTGGGGTGGAGCAACATTGTCGGCCTCCGGATACGGAAATCCGGTCAGTTACACGCCCGCGGATCGCGCCGCGAAGGCGATGGACGGGAGTGCGGACACGGCATGGAGGGTTGGAGCGTTCGATGAGGTCAGAGGTGAATTCCTCGAGATCGATCTCGATTCTCCGGCCAAGTCATCCACCATCACCATTCTGCAGTCCCAACCTCCGGGCAATCGCTGGATCACCGAAATGGCGGTCTCCCTCGACGGGACCGACCCGGTTGTGGTGTCGCTCGATGAAACCTCCCTCAATCCGCCGGGCCAGCAGATTGATCTTCCGTCAGCGGGATACAGCACACTTCGATTGACGGTGCAGGAAGCGAATGTGGGCGTCCTCGACCGCTACGTCGGTGTGTCCGACGTCGGTATCGCGGAACTCACAATTCCGGGAGTCGAACCCGTCATGGAGGTGATTCGACCACCAACCGACCTTCTGTCGAGCGCCGGGCCAGAGGCGATCGACCGAGGACTGTCCTATGTGTTCACCAGACGAAGGGCTGATCCTGCCGAGGTAGTCGTCCGGGACGAAGAGGCGACCCTCTCCAGGTTGATCCAGGAGGGAAACGGGCGTTCCTACAATCTTTTCGGCAAGGCCGGCGCTGCCACCGACATGAGCGACGAGACCCTGGCAATGATCCTCGGGCTTGCCCCGCCGACCGAGGCAGGATTGGCAGTCGGCTCCTCCGCCGCGCTGGCAGGGGACCTCAGGTCGCGGGCACCCTTCGCGCTCGACGGTGATCCAGCGACGGCATGGCAGACTCCGGTCAATGGTTCGCTGGGAGCATCGATCGAGATCCGCTCCGGTGAGACCATCAGCTTCGATTCGTTGTCCCTGGACCTGATCAATGACGGACTCCATTCGATCCCCACCAAGTTGGCAGTGAGCGCGGATGGCAACGAACCGACGATTGTGGACGTTCCGGTCGCCGTGACAACTCAGGACACCGATCGTGGTGAATTCAGCAGCGTGAAGGTGGATCTGCCGGAGATGTCAGGCTCCGTGGTCACCGTGTCGATTGCCGAACTGGCCGAGGCAACTTCCCTCGACTGGTTCAGCGGCAACAAGACCGTCCTTCCGGTGGGCATCGCCGAGTTGGGAATCGGCCCGACGGTGATCCTCCCCGCTGAGGGCGCACCCGTGGATCCGTCCTGCCGGGATGACCTGATCCAGATTGCAGACAAGCCAATGGCGGTACGGATCGACGGGACGGTCGAGCAGGTGCTCAACGGTGATCTGATGGAATACCAGACCTGCGATCGGGTGGAGATCGCCCTGGAGCAGGAACTCCTCACGACCTCGGCCGGGCACGACACGGGCTACAACCTCGAACAAGTTGTGCTGGCTTCGGCAGCCGGAGGAACTCCGGGGCCGAACACGATCACCTCCGGCCCCGAACCCGCTGAGGCCGCGCCGGCAACATCGGTGGACAATCCCTCCCGACTGGACTGGACCGTGGACGTGGATGGCGCTCAGGATCCCTACTGGGTGATGTTGGGACAGTCATTCAGCCCCGGGTTCTCCGCCACGACCTCCGATGGAGCCGACTTGGGCGAACCCCAGCTTGTCAACGGATATGCCAACGGTTGGCTGGTGGATCCAGCGGAACTCGGGCCGGATGTGACCATCAACATCACCTGGACGCCTCAAAGACTCATCTGGATCGCCCTCGCAGCCTCTGCCATCGGCGTGCTCATCTGTCTGCTCGCCCTTTTCCTGCCGATTCGCCTGCTTGCCGGCAAGCCGATCGAGGTTGTCCGTTCCATGCGGGTGTCCGGAATCGGCCCCGGATATTCGGACGGGAACATACTCAGTGCCGGTCGAGCCCTCGCGTGGGGTGGCGCCACCGGCGTGGCGGCCTGGCTCCTGGCCGGCTGGCCCGTCGGGCTGGCCACCGGGATTGTTGTGACGGTTGCGCTCGGCGCGAAACGGGGGCAGACCGTCCTGAGAGTGCTGGCGATTGCTTCGTTCGCCGCCGCGAGCGCGTTCGTGGTGCTGAAGCAGTTCCGCAACGACTACGTCATCGACTTCAACTGGATGAACCAGTTCGAGATCACACACGCCTGGACGCTCCTGGCCTTCGCCTTGTTGCTTGCTGACCCACTGGTGAGTCATCTGCGTGCAAGAGTTGGCCCTCAGGAGCCCGATGCGGATTCCGAATCCTGAATCGGGTCCTCGCACACTGCAAACAGCACGAGCGTGGACGGATCGATCTCCTCGGTCAGGAAGAAGTCGTGCTCGGTGATGCCTGACTGGCCACCGACCTGTTCGGTGTTCGTGTACCTGTATGCCACCCGCCTACCTGTGGCGTGCAACCAGACGAACGCCTTGCGCGGAAGTTTGTGTCGAATGCCCAGCGGATCCAGACGGAGCAACTTCTGAGCCATCTCCCGGCGCTTCTCGAAGTCCGCCTTGGCGTCCGCAGAGGCATCGAGGCCATACAACTTCACGGACCCGAAGTGGCGGGAAAGCATCTCTTGCAGGTCTTCAGGGTCGAAGAGGTAGACGTGATAGGGATTCTCGAAGTCCGCCGGTTTGTTGGGCGTCAGGAAGTAGGCCTTCCCTCCGGTCGAGAGCACGCGTGACACCTCGCGTACGTGATGCTCAGGTTCAACGAAGTGCTCGATCAAATGGGATGAGCAGACGTCGTCAAAGGTGTTGGGGGCCACTCCGATGGCTGAGCCGTCGCTGCAGACGGCGCGGAAACCCTCAGCGCCGTGAACCTGCGTGGCGGCGGCCGCCGTCTCCGCGTCATAGTCCACGCCCACCACGAATCGGTCCGGACCCGTGAAGCCCACACTTTCGTCACCGAGGCCGCAGCCGACGTCAAGGAACCTGCCTGTACCCATACGAGCACGGACCTCGCGGTAGCCGGCAGCATGCAGCGCCAGAAGCGAGTCCGGGGTTTCCCCCTGCATTGGGCGTTCGCCGGTCAGTTTCACATGTTCCTCCTGGTTGCCGGGTTGGAAGCCCGGCTGAATAGCATATGCGAAGCAGTGGCGAATCCCGGAGGCCCGTGAATACACCAACAGCGAGCGAGGCGACCCGGCGGGAGATCGCCGACTTGGCCGAAGAGGCAGGTTTGCGAACGGTCCACATGATGGCTTGGCGCGACCTGGACGACGACGAGGCCGGTGGATCCGAGATCCATGCACACAACATCGCTGCCATCTGGGCCCAGTCGGGCCTGGAGGTCACGATGCGCACATCCTTCTCCGAGGGTCGTCCGAACACCGACGAGCGCGAGGGATACGTGGTGAGCAGATACGGCAGTCGCTACTCCGTGTTTCCCCGCACCGCAGTCGCCGAGCTCGGCCGACGAATGGGTCCCTGCGACGGACTCGTGGAGATCTGGAACGGAATGCCGTTCATGTCCCCCGTCTGGCGTCGCGGACCGCGCATGATCTGGCTGCACCACATCCATGGTCCGATGTGGGAAATGACCCTTCCCTCCCCGGTTGCGAAAGCAGGCGTCTTCCTGGAAGAACGCATCGGGCCGGTCATCTATCGCAACCAACCGATAGTCACACTCTCGCGCTCCTCTGAAGAGGAGCTCCGGGAACTCGGTTTCCCGCCGGACAAGGTTCGAGTCATCACGCCGGGAATCGACCCGGGTTACACACCTGGAGGCACTGACAGCCTTGTTCCCCTTGTTCTGGGGGTCGGACGGCTGGTTGCGGTCAAGGACTTCCGGCGACTGGTGCGGGTGTTCGCCCGCACCCTTTCCGAAGTTCCCCGAGCTCAACTCGTGATAGTCGGTGAGGGATACGAACGGCCAGAAATCGAAAGGGTGATCCGTGACCTCGGTATCGAATCTTCCGTGAGTCTGCCAGGGCGGGTGAGTGATGCCGAGCTGTTGTCCCTGTACCGCCGGGCGTGGGCGGTCTCATCGGTGTCGATCAGGGAGGGCTGGGGCATGACACTGACTGAAGCTGCGGCCTGTGGAACACCGGCGGTTGCCACTGACATCGCCGGTCACTCCGATGCGGTTGACAACGGTCGCTCCGGCATATTGGCGACTACCGATGAGGACCTGTCGGACGCCCTGACCAGGGTGCTGAGTGATTCGGCGTTGAGACGACGTCTGTCCGACGGCGCGCGGGACCGGGCATCGGTGCTCACATGGGAGAACGCGGCACTGGCCAATTTCGAAGTGCTGGCTGCCGACGCCCGGCGACGCCGACACGGTTTCGTTCCACGCATGCGCAGACGATTGGGCGACCTTGGCCGATGAATTCATCCTCGGAGTTGACCTTGATGGGGTCTGCGGGGACTACAACCACGCGTTTCGCAACGCCGTGGCGCGACACCGGGGAGTGATCCCCGACTCACTGACACTGGATGTCCAGTGGGATTTCGTGGACTGGGACCTCGATCGAGAAGGGTTTCTGGCCCATCATCGACGTGCCGTGGTGGAGGACCGGATCTTTGCCACGATGCCGCCGATTCCCGGGGCGGCCGAGGCGCTGTGGCGACTTTCCGATGCAGGGGTCTGGATCAGGCTCATCACCCACCGACTGATCCACAACTGGTCTCATGCCACGGTTGTGTCCGACACGGTGGAGTGGCTCGACAACACGGGCATCCCGTACCGGGACATCTGTTTCCTGGGCCAGAAGCCCCAAGTGGAAGCGGATGCCTACATCGATGACGCGCCACACAACGTGGAGGCTCTACGGGCGGCCGGAAATGAGGTGATCGTGTTCAACCAGTCCTACAACCGCGAACTGGCCGGACCCCGTGCCGACAACTGGATGCAGGCCGAAGAGATCATCACCCGACTGGTGCTCGATCACTCCGGCAGTTATCCGGCGTCGCTGCCAGGCCTCGACCCGGATCCCGACCGGATCCAGCGCAACCGTCCTCGCACCTGACATCCGCACAAAGCCCGGCTCTGCCGGTGCATCCGTGCGGGCTCAGCGCGATACTCGCGCTGCAAAGCCGGATTTTGTCGGAAAACCCGATTTTGGGGGTGGACCGAAGCGACGCAGAACGAAGTCGCGCATTCCGGCGAATCTGGCGGAGACGTCGAACACCGGAGGGCGGGTCGACTCATCACGAACACCCCGCGAGATTTGCGCCAACGTGAAACATGACCGTATGAACGCGTGGTACCAGCCCGACATTTCCTGCACCAGCAGAAGTGTGTTCCGGGTCTGGAGATAGTCGACAAGCCACACCGAGGACCCGAGGTTGAGGTTCTTCACCATGGCACCGCGGATGAGCCCGACCTTCCAGCCATCCCGGCGCGCCCTGATGGCCAGGTCAGCCTCCTCGCAATATGAGAAGTACCGTTCGTCGAAGAGACCGATCTCGTCGAGGGCAACCCCGCGCAACATCATCAGTGTGCCGTGCGGATAACCCACAGTCTCCCAGCCGGGATCCAGTGATCCCGGAACGACCATGCCGCCGAAATAGGGATCAATCACGGGTGACATCCCGTCACCCACGTCAGCGCACATGAGCGCCGCCATCGGCTCCGACTCGGCAGCGTCCAACATGGTGATCAGTGTGGCGCCGCGGGGATCCACGTCGTGAGGGGCAAGCACGACCCACTCAGACCGTTCAGGATCACTCAGGTAACGCCTGATCCCGGCGTTGGCACCCGGGCCGAAACCGGAGTTGTGGGGCAGCTCCAGCAACTCGATCGAGATGCCGTTCGCCGCTCGAGAGGCTACGCCGGCGCGCAGCGGAATCAGCTCGTCAGGTACCGATGAGTTGTCGACCACCACGAAGCGGGTGGGAGAAGATTGTTGATCAAACCTGTCAATGGTCTCGAGCAGGTCCTTGTGTTGATTCCAGTGGACCAACACGACCCAGAGAGGGTCCACTTCAGACGAGAGGTCCGTCGCCCGGCTTGATCGGCGAAGGAAGGTCGGTCTCGCCCATCAGGTAACGATCCACCGAGGCCGCACAGGAACGGCCTTCAGCGATCGCCCACACAATCAGGCTCTGACCGCGACCTGCGTCACCAGCCACGAATACCCCGGGAACAGAAGTCGACCATTCATCGTCGCGGGCCACATTTCCCCGACCGTCCAGATCAACTTCCAGTTCGTCCAGCAAACCAACACGTTCCGGCCCGGTGAACCCCATGGCCAGGAACACCAGATCCACCTCAAGTTCTGCCTCGGTGCCCTCCACGGGAACGAAACTGGGTCGGCCGTCCACAATCTGCTGATCCACCTCGACATACCGGACACCGCGCAGATTGCCGTCGCCGTCGTCCAGAAACTCCATCGTGTTGACCGAGTAGATCCGTTCTCCGCCCTCTTCATGGGCCGAAGTGACCTTGTAGGTGAACGGCCAGGTCGGCCACGGATGTGCATCCGTGCGAACGTCCGAAGGTTTCGCCATGATCTCGAATTGATACACAGCGTCGGCGCCCTGACGATGTGAGGTCCCGAGACAGTCAGCGCCGGTGTCACCACCACCGATGATCAACACCTTTTTGCCTGCCGCTGATATCGGAACCTCATCGACCGCCATTTCACCTTCCTGAGCACGGTTTGCCCACGGAAGGAACTCCATCGCCTGATGGATTCCGTTGAGTTCACGGCCGGGAATGGGAAGATCGCGAGCCTGGGTGGAACCAGTTGCTATCACCACGGCGTCGTAGTGACCGCGGATCTGCTCGGCGGTGATGTCTTCACCAACGTTCACTCCCCGGCGGAACTCCGTACCTTCGGCGCGCATCTGGGCGAGGCGCCGATCGAGAACGGACTTCTCCATCTTGAACTCGGGAATCCCGTAACGCAGCAGCCCGCCGATACGGTCCGCACGTTCGTACACCACCACCCGGTGACCCGCTCTGGTGAGCTGTTGTGCCGCAGCAAGGCCGGCGGGACCGGATCCCACAACCGCGGCGGAGCGACCCGTGAATCGGGTTGGGCGATGGGGGATCACCAGTCCCTGGGTCCACGCCTCCTCGGCGATGGTCGCCTCGACCGCCTTGATGGTCACCGGAGGCTGGTTGATGCCCACCACACAAGCTGTCTCACACGGTGCCGGGCACAGTCTGCCCGTGAACTCGGGGAAGTTGTTGGTGGCCTGGAGTCGGTCGATCGCTCGCTCCCAGTGTCCCCGGAAGGCCAGATCATTCCAGTCGGGAATTATGTTGCCGAGCGGGCAACCGTTGTTGCAGAAAGGAATGCCACAATCCATGCAACGGCTTGCCTGCGTCTGCAGTTCCTCCAGAGGGAACGGCTCGTGGACCTCTCTCCAGTCCCTCAGCCGCACCGGAACCGGCCGGTACTCGGGGGTTTGGCGAGCGTGTTTCAGGAATCCTCTGATGTCACCCATGGTTTGTCGTCCTCTCAGGCCTGTGAGGCGGCCATGATCGTCTTCACCGGGTCGAGGCCCTCCGCCTCGGCCCTCGCAGTGGCTTCCAGTACCCGGCGATAGTCCTTGGGCATGACCTTGCGGAACGACACCACGTGTTTTGACCAGTCATCCAGGATCTCGCGCGCCGTTGCCGAGCCGGTCAACTCCAGGTGTTCGCTGATCGCGTTCTGCAGGAACTCCTGATCGGTTTCGTCCAGTTCCTCCAACTCCACCATCTCGAAGTTCACATGGCTCGAGAAGATGCCGTCCTGATCGAGAACGTATGCAACACCACCGGACATGCCGGCACCGAAGTTGCGTCCAGTGGTTCCCAACACCACCACTCTCCCGCCGGTCATGTACTCACAAGCATGGTCACCGACGCCCTCCACCACTGCGGTGGCACCTGAGTTGCGCACACAGAAACGTTCTCCCACTTTGCCCCGCAGGTTGATCTGTCCGCTCGTGGCACCGTAGGCAATCACGTTGCCGGCAATGATGTTCTCTTTCGGCACCAGATCGGGATGACGGTTCTTCGGCGGTCCTATCACGATCCGGCCACCCGACAATCCCTTGCCGACGTAGTCGT
Organism: Actinomycetes bacterium; assembly: GCA_030621865.1. Lineage (GTDB taxonomy): Bacteria > Actinomycetota > Acidimicrobiia > Acidimicrobiales > Microtrichaceae > JAHRAZ01. The sequence continues at coordinate 7,407 of JAUXGW010000013.1, read as the reverse complement.
TTGCATCGCCGTGCAGCCGCAATGTGATTCCCCGGGGAAGGAATGCTCCGAAACTGTTTCCTGCGGACCCGTCGAGATCGATCACAATCGTGTCTTCCGGCAATCCGGCACCACCATGGCGCTTGGAGACCTCATGGCCGAGCATGGTCCCCACGGTGCGGTTCACGTTGCGGATCGGCACCCGCAGTTGCACTGGTGTTCCGGTCTCCAGAGCGTCGGCGCACTCTGCAATGAGTGTCCGATCCAGCGCCGTGTCCAGGCCGTGGTCCTGGACCCGGGTGTTGTGCAGATGATCGTCTTCCCACGGTTCCACGACGTGCAGGATCGGTGAGAGGTCGAGGCCGTCGGCCTTCCAGTGGTTCACGGCGGAATCCACATCTATGAGTTCCGCGTGTCCGATCGCCTCCTCGACGGTTCGCAAGCCCAGTTCGGCGAGCAGTTCACGAACCTCTTCAGCTATGAAGAGCATGAAGTTCTCGATGAATTCAGGTTTTCCGGAGTAACGCTCCCGCAGTTCCGGGTTCTGCGTGGCGATACCCACCGGGCACGTGTCGAGATGGCAGACGCGCATCATGATGCAGCCCGAAACCACGAGCGGTGCAGTTGCGAAGCCAAACTCTTCGGCTCCGAGAAGCGCTGCGATGAGAACATCGCGACCAGTCTTCAGCTGGCCATCCACCTGAACCACGATGCGGTCGCGAAGACCGCTGAGAAGCAGAGTCTGCTGCGTCTCGGCCAGACCCAACTCCCAGGGTCCACCAGCGTGTTTGATGGAAGTGAGTGGGCTTGCGCCCGTGCCTCCGTCGTGGCCGGAGATCAGGACCACGTCGGACTTCGCTTTTGCGACACCAGCGGCGACCGTGCCGACTCCTATCTCGGCCACAAGCTTCACGTGGATGCGAGCGCCCGGATTCGAGTTCTTCAGGTCGTGAATCAGCTGAGCGAGATCCTCGATGGAATAGATGTCGTGGTGCGGCGGAGGTGAGATGAGGCCCACGCCCGGGGTGGAGTGTCGAACCTCGGCTATCCACGGATACACCTTGTGGCCTGGCAGCTGTCCACCCTCGCCGGGTTTTGCACCTTGAGCCATTTTGATCTGAATGTCGTCGGCGTTGGTCAGGTAGTTCGAAGTCACACCGAACCGACCCGAAGCAACCTGCTTGATTGCCGACCTCTTGATGTCACCGTTTTCCATCATCTCGAACCGCTCTGGGTTCTCTCCACCTTCGCCAGTGTTGGACTTGGCGCCCAGGCGATTCATGGCCACCGCCAGAGTCTCGTGGGATTCCGCGGAGATCGAGCCGTAGCTCATGGCTCCGGTGGAGAATCGTTTCACGATGTCAGAAGCGGGTTCGACCTCGTCAAGGGGAATCGCAGTGCGTTCGCCGGTCTTGAGCTTGAACAGGCCGCGCAAGGTGGCAAGGTTCTCGGACTGGTCATCGACCAGCTTCGTGTACTCCTTGAAGACGTCATACTGACCACTTCGCGTGGAGTGCTGAAGTTTGAAGACCGTCTTCGGATTGAAAAGGTGGTACTCACCTTCGCGGCGCCACTGGTATTCGCCACCCTGGTCAAGACCGCGATGGGCCAGTTCAGTCGGGCGCATGGGGTAAGCGGAGGCGTGCCGTCGGCGCACCTCCTCCGCGATTTCATCCAGTCCGATTCCACCGAGACGGCTGATCGTTCCGGTGAAGTACTCATCGACGAATTCGTCACCCAGACCGATTGCTTCGAATATCTGGGCACCTGTGTATGACGCAGCAGTGGATATGCCCATCTTGGACATCACCTTGAGGATGCCCTTGCCGCAGGCCTTGATGTACTGCTTGACTGCCTCGTCGTAGTCAGTCATGGATGTGGAGCCGTTGGCGATCAACTGCTCGATCGAGTCGAACGCGAGATACGGGTTGATGGCCGCAGCCCCGTAACCAAGCAGCATGCAGTGATGATGCACCGTCCGGGCCTCACCAGTCTGGACAATCAGGCCAACCTGGGTTCGGGTCTTCTGCCTGATCAGGTGATTGTGCACAGCCGAAGTTGCGAGCAGCATCGGGATCGGCGCCAGATCCTCGTTCGACATCTCGTCGGAGAGGACAATGATGTTGATCCCTTCGGCAATTGCCTCGGAGACCTCGGCGCGAATCCGCTCCAGGGCCCTTCGAAGACCGTCTCCCCCGGAGAAGGCCGCGTACAGACAGCGGATCGTGCGGGCGCGGAATCGCGAGTCAGCCTCCTCGATGTGGAGAATCCGTTCGAGGCTGTCGTTGTCAAGGATCGGATGTGGGAGATCAAGTTGCTGGCAGGAGTCGGCACCGGGCTCGAGAAGGTTTGCCTCAGGACCGATGAATCGGCCGAGGCTGGTCACCAGTTCTTCGCGAATCGCATCGAGGGGTGGGTTGGTCACCTGAGCGAACAACTGCTTGAAGTAGTCGTAGAGGAGCTTCGGTCGCTCGGACAGCACCGCCAGAGGAGTGTCGGTGCCCATGGAGCCAAGTGATTCCTGGCCGACCCGTGCCATTGGCTCGATGAGAACCTTCAGTTCCTCGATCGTGTAGCCGAACGACTTCTGCTCGCGCCGAACCTCGCGGGAGGGTTCGGTGATGTGGAACGTCTCTGGAAGGTCATCCAGATGGCGGATACCGGACTCGAGCCACTCCCCGTACGGGTGTGCGTCGGCCAACTCCGTCTTGATCTCTTCGTCGTCAATGATCCGGCCCTGTGAGGTGTCGATCAGGAACATGCGGCCCGGGCGCAAGCGACCCTTCGTGATCACCGTGGCCGGATCGATGTCGAGGGTTCCGACCTCGGATGCCATCAACACGAGTCCGTCGTCGCAGACCCAGTAGCGCGATGGCCGAAGACCGTTGCGGTCCAGAACAGCGCCGACCACAGTGCCATCGGTGAAGGTCACCGACGCTGGACCGTCCCAGGGCTCCATGATTCCCGCGTGGAAACGGTAGAAATCGCGGACCGCCGGATCCATGTGCCGGTGGTTCTCCCAGGCTTCAGGAATCATCATCAGCATTGCGTGAGGCAGGGAATATCCACCGAGATGGAGGAGTTCAAGAACCTCATCCAGACGAGCGGTGTCAGATGCGCCGGTAGTACAGATGGGAAATATCCGGGACAGGTCGGCATTGCTGGCCCCATTGGGGAACAAAGGTGAGGAAATGAGCGCTTCGCGCGCTCGCATCCAGTTCTGGTTGCCCTGAATGGTGTTTATCTCGCCGTTGTGGGCCACGAAGCGGTAGGGGTGAGCCAGCGGCCAGGAAGGGAAGGTGTTGGTGGAGAACCGGGAGTGAACCAGACCGAGCGCCGACTTGAAGTGTTCATCGGCGAGATCCGGAAAGAACTCCCCGAGCTGCGGAGTAGTCAGCATGCCCTTGTAGACGAGGGTCCTGCACGACAACGACGGGAAGTAGACCGCTGAGCGCCCGTCGGCATCCAGCACCTGGTGCTCGATGCGCTTGCGGGCCACATAAGCGAGGCGATCGAGCGCAATCCCGGAACGTTCACCGGCAACGTCCGAAACGAACAGTTGCCGGAATACCGGCATCGCCTCGAAGGCTGTGAATCCGATGCCTGAAGGGTCGATCGGAACATCGCGCCAGCCAAGGACACCCAGGCCTTCTTCGGCACAGATCTTCCCAATACCCTCAACAGCGGACGCCCGTTCCTCTGCATCTGTGGGCAAGAAGGCCATACCTACCGCATATTCACCCTCAGCAGGAAGGTCGAAATCGACGACCCGGCGGAGAAACTCATCCGGAATCTGGACGAGGATTCCGGCGCCGTCGCCCGTGTTCGGTTCAGCTCCGGTTGCTCCACGGTGATCCAGGTTGCACAGGCTCGTCAGAGCTTTGCTCACCAGATCGTGGCTTCGGCGTCCATACAGGTCCACCACGAAGGACACACCACAGGAATCGTGTTCATTGCCGGGGTGATAGAGCCCTTGCGCCTCGGGATAACGGCCCTGTGCCGTCACCGATCCGCGCGGCCTGCTTGCGGGCCGACCGGCTGACGGGAGCGCTGCACGCTGCGACAGTTCCACTGGCGTGGAGGACATCTGGGTTTTCTTGGACATTCCTCGGATCCTCTTGCATCTGTGCCGTTGGGGCGCGCGCTGTTTCAATGCTGTTCAAAGTCGGCTTCGTTGCCGTTCGGCGTGGCAGCCGACAACGTTGTCGAACTACACATCGCTCAGGAGGTCTGCGCCACTGCAGCCACCCGTTCCGACGGCCCCAATGGGGCATCGATTGGGAACAACTCTGTTCCGTTCCACCCCTGCGGAGCGGAGGCCTCTCCAACCGGAGGGTCCAGATACATTAGCCGAGAAGATGTACCCAACCCAACCAATTGACCCCTTTGGGGCCACCAACCACCGCTACTCTTCTGGGGTGAATCGCAAGAGTCGGAACAGTCCAGCCACAGCCCGGAGGCCGCACCGGGCCGCGTTCGCGGTCCTGGCCACCGTGACTGCTGTACTCGGGATTGCCGCCTGCTCCGGAACTTCCAGCAGCCAGGTCAAGTCGTCGGATTCCGGCCCGGGACCGGCAGAGTCTTCAACATCCACCGAAACTACTCTGCCCGCCCGGGACCCTGTCCTGGGCAATGGCGAAACCGTCACCATCGCCTTCGGCGGGGACGCCTCATTCGAAAATCTCGATTCAGCTCTGGCTGGAGACACTTCAAGCCTGCTGAGCGCGATCGCCCCCGTGATGAACGAGGCCGACCTCGGAGTCGCGAACCTCGAGGCAGCCCTTACCACCGGCGGAAGCCCCTCACCCAAAGCCTTCAATTTCCGCGTGCCGCCGTCCGCCCTCGATGCGCTCTCCGCCGGAGGAGTTCAGGTCATTTCGCAGGCGAACAACCACGGGATGGATTACGGGCAGGACGGCTTCGCCGAGACCCTTCAGATCGATGCCACATCCGCCGAGGATCACGGCGTGGATGTGATCGGGGTCGGGGCAAACGTGGATGAGGCGTATGCACCCGTGATCAAGGAGGTCAATGGCCAGCAGATCGCCATCTTCGCCGCCAGCGATGTCTTCGACTCGAACCTCGAGACCTCCTGGACCGCCACTGACACAAATCCGGGCTTGGCGAGCGCACGCCAGGGTGAGCGGCTCGATCGTCTGGTGCAGGGGATCGCCGAGGTCCGCGATTCGGTGGACACCGTGATCGTGTACCTGCACATGGGAGTCGAGAAGGACACCTGCCCCACGGAGCGCCAGGTCGCCTTGTCCGACACACTGCACGACAATGGCGCAGACCTCGTGATCGGCACTCATGCTCACCGCCTCCAGGGAGCCGGCTTCCGCGACGGCCGCTTCGTGGCCTATGGCCTCGGCAACTTCGTTTTCAAGGGTCCGAGTGCTGAATCCCGCAAGTCAGCCGTGTTGCGGGTTGACGTAACGGGCCGCCGGGTTGACGGATACGAGTGGGTTCCGGCCACGTTGTCGAACAACGTTCCCGTTCCGCTCACCGGCGCGAGCGCCGAATCGGCGCTCGCAGAACTCGATCAGCGACGCGAGTGCGCGAATCTCGAATCCGAACCTCCTGCTGCCGTTCCCGAGTCCCCAACTGCGAATCCCGAATCGACTGATGCCGCCGGCATCGACTCAGCGGATCAGGCAGCAGGCTGATCCGTCATGTCCGAATTCCCCAATCCCGAGGCGGCGGGACTCGCCGGATTCATCGATGCTTCCCCGACCCCGTGGCACGCAGCCGAGATGGCAGGGCGACTTCTGAGTTCGGAAGCCAGTTTCGTTCGTCACGAACCCTCATCATCACCGCTGGATTCCGAGCGCGGGTGCGTGGTCCGCGGGGGATCGCTCATCGCGTGGAGCTGGGCCACAGATGCTGTCGCTGAGTCCGCCGACAAGCGAGGAATCAGGCTCATCGGTGCCCACAGCGACTCCCCCAACCTGAGAATCCGACCTCGACCCGACTCGGGCGCGGTGGGTGTGAAACAACTCGGAGTGGAAGTCTACGGCGGAGCACTGGTCAACTCCTGGCTGGACCTGGACCTCACACTTGCCGGCCGCGTCCAGTTGACAGATGGCAGCACAGCCATTTTCTCCCACAACCGCGCCTTGCTTCGGGTGCCCCAACTCGCGATCCATCTGGATCGCGACATCACCGCTGAAGGCCTCAAACTGAACAAGCAGACTCACCTCAACCCCATCTGGGGTCTCGGCGCTCCGGTGGAGGGCGAGTTTCGGGACTGGCTGGCCGCTCAGGTCGGATGCTCGACCTCCGATGTCCTGGATTGGGATGTGGCATGTGCCGACACGCGGCCCAGCACCTCATTTGGCCAACAACAAGAGTTCCTGGCTGCTCCCCGCCTCGACAACCTGTGCTCCGCGTACGGCGCCTTGAGGGCCCTGCAATCAACCACACCGGCCGATGGGCCGAATATCGTGGTCCTGCATGATCACGAAGAAGTGGGTTCAACCACTGCCACCGGTGCAGCGAGCGCCTGGCTCACCCAGATCCTCGAACGTCTCGCCCTCGCACGCGGCATCGACAGGGCCGGGTTCCTGGAACTGTTGGTCAGGTCCACGCTGTTGTCTGCCGACATGGCGCACGCGACCCATCCGAACTATCCGGATCGGCATGAACCCTCACACCACATTGACCTTGGTGCCGGACCGGTGATCAAACACAACGTCAATGCTCGTTACGCCACGGATTCCGAAGGTGCCGCCAAGTTCCGACAGGCCTGTGCCGCCGCTGGTGTCGGAGTGCAGGATTACTCCCACCGAGGGGACCTTGCGTGTGGATCCACCATTGGCCCGGTAGCTGCCGCGGAACTGGGAGTGGAAACAGTTGACGTCGGAATGGCACAGCTGTCCATGCACTCCGCCCGGGAGATGATGGCAAATGCCGACGTGCCGGCCATGGTCGCATCCTTTTCAGCCTGGTTCAGGCCCTCCGGTAGGATCGCAAACTCATGAAGACCCGCATCTGGCTGCCCGCACTGTCCGTGGCGGCAGTCCTGATTGTTGCAGCATGGGGCATCGACAGTTTCTTGAACTCCGAAGGCGCATCGTCTGTTGCCGGCGCCGCAGAACTCACGGGCGACGCCGCCAGCGGTGCAGACACGGACTCAACCACCACCGCACCCGAAACCACCTCGACCACAACCACATCGACCACAAGCACCACGGTGCCGCCTGACCTGCTGCCGGAAGGTACGGGTGCGGGCAAGAGAGTGGTGCTGTCGGTCTCCGGCCAGCGGATGTGGTGGGTTGACCAGAACGAACAGGTGCTGAGAACCGCACTTGTTTCAGGCCGCGCGAATACCCCCACCCTCGGAACATTCGAGGTTTACTCGAAGACCCTCAACGCAACGGGTCTCGACGGCTCGCAGATGGATTACTTCGTGAGATTCACCAAAGGTCC
>JAUXGW010000257.1 GCA_030621865.1 Actinomycetes bacterium | reverse complement strand
GGGCCGAACCGGGCGCCTTCTTCCATGACGAGCTGACAGGCGAATCGGCGGTCTGGACCCGACTTCTCCACGGCCATCGGAGCGGCGATGGGACCTTCGTACCCGCAGTCATCGCCGTCATCGCCGACCGTGGGCCCGGACCACACCTCGGCAACACGATCATCGGCCGCCCTGACGACGACATCCCCGCGCGCCCGATGGTCACCCTCGAAATGGCAGTGCGGTTCGTGGAGGAACCGGTCGGTGACTGGCTGCTGCTCCACGGCACCATCGTCGAGGCGGCCGGGCGCTACCTTTCCAGCCGCGTGGTGATGTGGGACGAGGACCGGCGCCTCATCGCGATTGCCGATCAGCTCGCCCGGTTCGCCAGCACCGTCGTGACCGACTGAGGCCGTGACTGACTCAAGCCGTGATTGAGCAATACGCGGTCCGATCCAGCGCCTCTGCCGCCGAGGAACAATCGGCGCAGCCTCATCGGCACCGTGGCAAACTGGCGCCATGAGCGTCAGACGAGTTGTTACCGGCCATGACGACAACGGCAAGGCGGTGTTCGCCAGCGACGATCTTGTGGATCCAGTCACCCTCGACCTGCTGCCGGACACGGAGTTCTACCGGCTCTGGGGATCTGAAGAGACCAGCCATTTCCCCGACGACGGATCAGCGCCTTCCGCCATCCAGTACTTTCCGCCCGTGGGAGGATTCCGCTTCGGGATCTTCACCGTTGCCCCGGATTCCGTCGTGATGCTCGAAGATCTCGACATCGAGGCCGCACTGACGGAGATGGAGCAGAAGCTTCCCGGCCTCGCCGGGCACATGGATCCCGAAAACCCCGGCATGCACGTCACAGCAACCATCGACTACGAGTACGTCGTGTCGGGTCGAGTCGTGCTCGAACTTGACGACGGCGCGACCCGCGAACTCGTCGCCGGCGACACGGTTGTGCAGAACGGGACCCGGCACGCATGGCGCAATCCCTGGGGCGACCCGTGCGTCATGGTGGTGGTCCTCATCGGCGCCCATCACGACGGCGTCTGAGGTTGAACATCGGGCGGGCGTCCGAGCCTTCAATCAGCCCCGACGACTGACGCCGGTCAACCGCTCAAGGTGTCGAGAATCGCCTTGGCATAGAAACTGGGCCACGGCTCGTCGGAATCCGCCTTGGCGTGCGCTGCTTCGGCTGACAGGAGCAGATGGACCAGCAGACTTCGGCTCGGCAGCCGGCCCGCACGATCCCAGAGCCTGGATTGCAGGTATCCCGAGTACCACAGAGCCCATTCCGGGTCCACGCCGTCGGAGGCCTCATAAGCCTGATGGTGATGCTCGCCGGTCTCCTTGATCAGGTCGGCGAGTTCTTCAACTGTGATGGTGGAGTCGGACATTGCCTGGTGTTCCTGTCTTGCGGAATGAGGCTGACAGCGGGTCAGCTGGGTTGGTTGCTTCTCAGCTGGGTGGGTTGCTTCGGTGGGCCTGTGACCTGAGGGTAGCGAGCCGCGAGGCGTTTGCCGCCAGGCGCCCATCTCGGACATGGGGAGGTGCCCCGCTTCGAGGTCCTCATGTAGCCTCATGCAACTGGCGCCAAGGTGAGTCATCGCAGGCATCCGTGTCGCCCACGGTCCCGGGAACCGGATCAATGAGCACCGATCTCCATCATCCGACGAACCCCGTACGTGTGGTCACCGCCGCGAGCCTCTTCGACGGCCACGACGCAGCCATCAACATCATGCGGCGGATTCTGCAATCGCAAGGTGCCGAGGTGATCCATCTGGGTCACAACCGCTCGGTCGAAGACGTCGTGAAGGCTGCCGTCGAGGAAGACGCCAACGCGGTCGCCGTCTCCTCGTATCAGGGAGGCCACATCGAGTACTTCACCTATCTCTGCGAGCGACTGCGTGACGAGGGTGCCGGGTCGGTGCGGGTCTATGGGGGTGGCGGCGGGGTCATCGTTGCAGAGGAGATCGCCGAGCTTGCCGAGATCGGTGTTCGCATCTTCTCTCCGGAGGACGGACAGCGGCTGGGTCTGGCGGCGATGGTGAACACGATCATCCGTGAGTGCGACGACGTGCCGGCCACGGCGATCGACACCGAAGAGGTGCTCGCCGGGTCGCGACGCGCACTTGCCGCGGCGCTGACTGCGGTCGAGAACGGAGCCCGGCTGGATGAACGGCTGCTTGCCGCAGCGGCGGGGCGCCAGGTTCCGGTGCTGGGAATCACCGGGATCGGGGGATCAGGAAAGTCTTCGGTCACCGATGAGTTGCTCAGGCGACTGCAGCTCGATCAGGAAGAGAAGGTCCGCACTGCTGTCATCGCAGTCGATCCGAACCGGCGTCGATCAGGAGGAGCGCTGCTGGGCGACCGAATCCGGATGAACACGATCGAGTCGCCACAAACGTTCTTCCGTTCGGTTGGCACGCGCTCCGCCATGTCGGAACTTCCGGAGTACGTGACAACCATGGTGGATCTGTGTCGGGCGGCAGGATATGACCTCGTCGTGGTGGAAACCCCCGGGATCGGCCAGGGGGACACCGCCATTGCCGATCTCGCCGACGTCTCCTTGTACGTGATGACTCCGGATTTCGGGACGGCATTGCAGCTGGAGAAGATCAACATGCTCGACTTCGCCGACGCCGTCACCATCAACAAGTTCGAACGCCGCGGCGCGCAGGACGCCTTGCGAGATGTGCGCCGGCAGATCGCGCGCAACCGCGAGGAGTTCGGCAACCTCGAGGAATTGCCGGTCTTCGGAACGGTGGCGGCGAGGTTCAACGACGACGGGATCACGGCTCTGTACCTGTATCTCCGCTCCGAACTGGCTGCGGCCGGCCTGGAAGTGGGGGAAGGTCGACTCCCGACGGTCGGATCCAGGTCGTCCACGGGCATGGGGGTACTCGTGCCTCCCGCTCGTGTCCGATACCTGTCCGAGGTCACCGAATCGGTGCGTGGATATCACGAGGAGTCCTCCCGCCAGGCGCAAGCCGTGCAGACCATCGAGCAGCTCGAAACAGTCCGGGACCTGTTGAGGGCCGGCGGGCGTCCCGATCTGGACGTCGACGAGTTGCTGGCCCAACGGCGGGGGACGGTCAGCGCCGACTCAACTGAGCTGCTCGCGACCTTCGACGACGATCGCGACCGGATCGGTGACGAGGAGCACCCCGGCCGCGAGTCACTGGCGGGCACACTCGTTCCCCGGCTGGCCCTCCCCCGCACGATTGGGCGGGCCGAACTCATCCGGTGGCTGCGCGCGGAGAATCTTCCGGGCCGGTTCCCCTTCACTGCCGGTGTGTTCACGACCAAGCGCGACGACGAGGATCCGACCCGGATGTTCGCCGGTGAAGGCGGGCCGGCCCGCACGAACCAGCGCTTCCACTTCCTTGCCGACGGTCAATCCGCGACCAGGCTGTCGACCGCATTCGACAGCGTGACGCTCTACGGTGCCGATCCGGACGAACGTCCCGACATCCTTGGGAAGATCGGGAATTCGGGCGTGTCGGTCGCCACTCTGGACGACATGAAGTTGCTCTACGACGG
>JAUXGW010000054.1 GCA_030621865.1 Actinomycetes bacterium | reverse complement strand
TATTCCCCACCGGAGCGGGACTCGGCATCCGAGATCGCGAGGTGTTCACGTTGCGACTCCCGCAACACCTGTGATCGTTCCACGAGCGTGTAACACATGGCGTTGCGGCACGAGGGCCTGGCTCTGGCGACGGCAATGGCCAGTGCTCCCCGACCTGCGCCGGCCTCCACCACGTGGAAAGGATCTGGATTGCCCAGGGACTGCCAGACCGAATCGAGATGGTTCCCGACCAGCGCTCCGAAGAGCGGTCCCACCTCGACGCTGGTGATGAAGTCGGAGTCCCGCCGCCCGGCACCCCGGCCACCCGCGAAGAAGCCGGAGTCGGGTTCATAGAGGGCGCGCTCCATGAATCGGTCGAACCGGATCAGGTCGGAGTCGCTCAGGACAACTCCCGAGGTCGCTCAGCCGCCGAAGGCGGCGGAGGAGAAGTCGGTGAGGTTGGTGACCGCTGCGGGCAGGACACCGAAGAGCACAGTGAGCCCCATGGTCACTGCAATCGAAACGGTGATACCCGTGGGTGTCCTGACAGGAACGGCGTCGACCCCTTCGGGCACATCGTCAAACCACATCGAGCGGGCAACCCGCAGGTAGTAGTAGGCCGCAATCACAGTGTTGATGGCCATGATTATGGCCAACGACCATCCCAGGCCGGTCTCGGCGCTCACAAGCACTGCGAACACACCGAACTTGGCGAACCAGCCGCCCAGGGGCGGGATCCCCATCAGCGAAGCGAGGAACAGGGTCAGAGCCGCGGTCAACCCGGGCATGTAGGTGAAGAGGCCACCGAAACTGTCCATCTCGGCCGAGCGGGTCTTGCGGGAAATCGCGATGACACAAGCGAAAGCGCCCAGGTTCATCGCGGCATAGATGATCAGGTAGGTGACCAGTGCAGACAGCGATGCGGAAGGATCGGATGCGACCACGGCGAACGGTGCCAGCATGAACCCCGCCTGGGCGATACCGGAATATGCCAGCATCCTCACCACGTTGGTCTGACGGAGGGCGATCAGGTTGCCCACGGTCATGGATGCCACTGAGAGGACCCAGAACACCGGCTCGATGATGTCGGGGCGAACAATGAAGCTGTAATAGACCACCTGGATGAGGGCGACGAATCCGGCTGCTTTGGAAGCCACGGCCAGATAGGCGGTAACCGGCGTGGGTGCGCCCTCATAGGTGTCCGGCGCCCACATGTGGAACGGGACGGCAGAGACCTTGAAGGCAAAGCCGATGATCGTGAACAACAAGGCGAGCGTGATGACCGGAACACCGTCGCTGCCCCACTCCTGGATCGAGCGGCCGATCTCGGTGAGGCGGGTGGATCCACCGATGCCATAGGTGAGGGAGAACCCGTAGAGGAGGATTGCCGAGGCAAACACGCCCATCAGGTAATACTTCATGCCGGCTTCGTTGGACTTGGGATCTCCCTTGCGCCACGCGGCCAGCATGTACGCCGGAATCGAGAGCAACTCGAGGGCGACAAAGATGCCCACCAGGTCCCGGCTCGAGGCCATGACGGTCATGCCGAGCACCGAGGCGATCAAAAGTGTGTAGTACTCCGATTCCCAGTAGTCGCCTTCGGCCACATAGTTCGTGGACAACAGAACCACGATGTAGGCCGACACGATGAACAGTGCCTTCAGCACCAGCGACATCGAATCAACCACGTAGGAACCCTCGAAGAGGGAGCGCGTGCCGCCCTCCGCAGCCAGTGTGGCCAGCGGAATGATGGTCACCAGCAGACCGATGCCGGCTATGGCCGGCATGAGGGGGCGGGCCCGCTCGAGTTTGATCGCATCCACCAGGACGAGGATGACGATGGTGGCGATGAGCACAAGCTCGGGCGCGAACGCATGCCAGTCGATCGAAGGCGACTGGAAGGAGTCAGCGGCAGCTTGTGTCAACGTTGCTAGCACCGGGGATCAGCCTCCAGTGGCCGCCGCCGCAATGGCAGTGGCAGCGGGGTTGGTCATGTTGAAAATCAGGCTCGGAAAGAAGCCGAGGACAACGATCAGGAGCAGCATCGGGGTCCAGGAGATCCACTCAGCGGTGTTCACGTCAGTGATTTCCGGGTCATCGGCGAATTCCTCCGGCGGAGTACCCATCGCGGTGCGTTGATACATCCAGAGCAGATAGCCGGCGGCCAGCACGGTTCCGAGCGCAGCAATGACCATCAGGGTCCGGAACAGCGGTTCGCTGAGCATCGGAGCCGGTTCGTAGGCGGACAGAATTGCGGGGAACTCACCCCAGAACCCTGCGAGGCCGGGCAGTCCCAGCGATGCCATCGCAGACAGGCCGAGGATCCAGCCCAACTTCGGCGCCGAGATCAGCAATCCACCAAGACGGCTGATCTCCAGGGTGTGGTAGCGCTCCTTGATGGAACCGGCCACGAAGAACAACATGCCGGTGATGAGTCCGTGGGCGACCATGCCGAACACGGCGGCGTTGATGCCGAAGTCCGTGAGGGTGGCGACGGCCAGCATCACGAAGCCCATGTGAGCCACCGATGAGAAGGCAATCAGCCGCTTCATGTCGGTCTGGGCCAGGCAAGCCAGCGCACCATAGATGATTCCGATGACGGCAAGAACGGCGATGATCGGCGCCCACCACTGCGCGCCTTCAGGCAGCAGCGGCAACGCTATTCGGACAAATCCGTACGTTCCGAGCTTCAGCAACACTGCGGCAAGAATCACGGAACCCTGCGTGGGCGCCTGCGTGTGGGCATCCGGCAACCAGGTGTGGAACGGGAACATCGGCACCTTGATGCCGAATCCCAGGAACATGCCACCGAAGATCAGGATCTGCGTGGTGCGGGCAATGTCGAGTCCGCCGAGCTCCTGGAGGATGCGCATGTCGAACGTCTGCTCTGCGGACATGAAGTAGAGCGCCAGGAAGCTGACGATCATCAATGCGGACCCGAACAACGTGAACAGGAAGAACTTGATCGACGCGTACTTGCGATCCGGTCCGCCCCAGACACCGATGATGAAGAACATCGGCAGCAACACGATCTCGAAGAACACGAAGAACAGGATCAGGTCCTGAGCCACGAAGGTGCCGACCATGCCGGTTTCCAGCAGCAAGATCAGGGCCAGGAAGGCCTTTGGATTCCCCGGACTGGGAATGTGGTTCCACGAGTAGATGATGACAAGCGGAACGATCAGGACGGTCAGCGCAAGGAGCGGGAGCGAGATCCCGTCGATTCCGAGAATGAACCGGCTGTTGATGATCGGAATCCACTCGTTGTCCACGACGTACTGGAGGACCCCGGCCGAGTCGTAGTCAAAGTTGATGAGGAAGGCGACCCCGAGGGCAAAAGCCGCCCCGGAAGCCACCAACGCAATGGTTTTTTGAGTCTCCTCGGACTCCTTCGGGACTGCCAGCATCACCAATGCGCCTGCCAGGGGCAGGAAGGTGATGAGGATGAGTCCCCAGTCATTAAGGAAATCAGTCATGTGAGGTCTCCTCGTCTCTCAGCCGATGGCCACGACGAATACGCCGGCCAAGAGGGCGGCCGCAGCGAAGAACAACGCTGCATACTGCTGGATACGGCCCGTTTGCAGATGGCGCAGCACGCCACCTGCCTCGGACGTTGTGATTGCGGCACCGTTCACGGCACCGTCAACGACCTTCTGGTCGATGTTTTCGTAGACGAACTGTCCGGCCACAACAGCACCTTTGGCGGTGCCGTCGACAATGCCGTCGAGAACGTGTTGGTTGAACCAGTTGGTTGCACGGGCCGCAGGACCCTTGACGAATCCTGTGATCACGTCGGTGTACAGCCAGTCGAAATAGTACTTGTTGACCAGGATGGTCTTGCCCAGCCCGGCCACACGATTGCGCTCGGAGAGTCCGTGCAGGAACTTGAACGCACCCTTCCAGTAGTAGAGGTAGGTGAGCAGTACCGCAGACAGGGCCAGCGCGAGCGAGAAGATGGCCAGCGGGATGTTGAACTCAGCGTGGCTGATGGTCGGGAAATATGCGCCAACCGGTTCGACAAAGTGTTCGAACTGGAGGCTGATCGACTCCGGGAAGGTGAACGGCCCGATCTCCTCGGGAAGGTTGAGCACTCCCACCACGGCACCCAGCGTGGCCAGGATGATCAGGGGAACCGTTATTCTCGAGCCGGATTCGTGGGGTGTGCCGTGGCCGCGGAACTCACCGTAGAACGCGTACCAGATGGTCCGCGTCATGTAGGCCGCCGTGCAGAAGGCTCCGATCAGCAGCATGACCAGCATGACGTGATAGGTACCGTTGCCGCCTGCACTGAAGAGTGATCCGTGCCCAGCGAGGATTTCGTCCTTGGACCAGAAGCCCGACAACGGAAAGATGCCGGCCAGGGCGGCCGTGGCGACGATGAAGGTCCAGAAGGTTCTCGGCAGGACTTTGCGCATCCCGCCCATGTCATTGACCATGTCGAAGCTGTGATGAGCCGCATTGCTCAGCGATCCGGCACCAAGGAAGAGGGTGGCCTTGAACATTGCGTGGGTGAAGAGGTGGAACAACGCCGCGGTCCAGGCGCCAACGCCAAGCGCGGTGACCATGAATCCCAACTGGGAAATGGTGGAGTAGGCGAGAACCTTCTTGATGTCCTTCTGCACGAATGCGAGCAGCGCACCGAACATCGCTGTGACCGCTCCGACGATCGCCAGGAAGTTCACCGAGGATCCGGAAATCGACAGTCCCTCGAAGAACACCGGATAGAGGCGGGCGACCATGTAGATACCGGCCACAACCATCGTGGCCGCGTGGATGAGTGCGGAAACCGGCGTGGGGCCGGCCATGGCGTCAGGCAGCCAGGTGTGAAGGATGAACTGCCCGGACTTGGACATCACCGCGAAAATCAAACACACCGATGCCACCAACAGGATGCCATGGGAGATGCCACCGTTGGCCGCCAGGATGTTGAGGTCGAGAATCGAGAAGGAGCGGCCTGCGGCGAAGTACAGGATGGCAACGCCGATCAGGAGTCCGATGTCTCCGACGCGGTTGGTCAGGAACGCCTTCAAGGCCGCGTTGGAATTCGGTTTCTCCTCCCACCAATGACCGATCAACACAAACGAACAGACGCCCACCAACTCCCAGCCAACGATCATCTGGATCGTGCTCTGAGCCAGCACGAAGAACAACATCGAGGCGCTGAACAGACTCAGGAAGGCGAAGTAGTGGGTGTAGCGGCGGTCGCCTGAGACGTATTCCGAGGAGTAGATGAACACCATCAGCGAGATCAGGGTGACGACCACGAGCATCAGCACCGATTGACCGTCGACCATGGTTCCCCAGGTGATCAGGGAACTTCCCGGAGTCCCGATCTCTGCCCACGCAGCGCAACGGACCACCGGACGGGTCACATGCTCTTCCTCGCCCTCTGAGGCAACTGCTGTGGAAGTGGCAGCTGGAGCTGCGTATTCGCCGCTGTCCGACTGGCCCAGGGCATGATCGTCGGTTCCTTCATCGGAATCCCCGACATCGGTGGGCTCTTCCCCTTCATGGTCGCCGGCGTCTTCGGTCTCTTCGCCGTGATCCTCGGCGGCCAGGTGATCCACCTCGTTGGAGCAGCCCTCCTGGACATCAGCCATGGCTGCAGCATCGCCGTGACCCTCAACCTCTTCGTTGTTGTGGGTGTACCAGCTGCCGGCTGTCAGCAAGGCCAGGATGAAGGCGATACCGATGGCCGCGATCCCGATTTCGGAACCCTTCTTCGGCATCTTCTTGCCGAAGAACAGGATCAGCAGGAACGACAGCGCCATCAGTGCCGGAATAATCCATGCGTGGGTGAGGAACCACATGAGCGGGAATCAGCCCTTCAGCTCGTCGAGTTGGTCGATGTCGACCGATCGGCGATTGCGGTAGATGAGCAGGACAATTGCGAGGCCGACGCCGACTTCGGCGGCAGCCACTGCGATCACGAACAATGCGAACACCTGGCCGCCAAGGCCGTGGTAGGTGCTGAATGCGATGAGGTTGATGTTGACCGCGTTGAGCATCAGCTCAACCGACATCAGAACCAGGACGCCGTTCTTTCGAACGATGACGCCATACACGCCGATCGAGAACAGGATGGCGGCGAGAAGGAGGAACTGGGTGAGAAGCATCAGTCCCTCCTGGCGATCACGATGGCGCCTATGAGCGCGGCGAGAAGCAGGACCGAGATGACTTCGAACGGAATCAGGTACTGCGAGAAGATGGCATCCGAAAGGGCTTCGGTCCGGTTGTTGCCCGCCACCGCCTGCGAACCGTCATAGGCGCTGAAATCGAGCTTGTCCGACCCGAAGGTCTTGATGACCGAGTACGACACGAGTCCAAGTACCAGCAGGCCAACGACAATCCCGATGGGACGCTGTTTGTTGTCCAGGTCGTCGGAGCGGCCCAGCGGAGCCCTGGTGAGCATGACACCGAAGAGGAACAACACGATGATTGCCCCGAGGTAGATGAGGAACTGGGTCATCGCCAGGAACTCCGCCTGAAGAAGCAGGAAGTTCAGGCCCACTCCGCCGAGCACCACCATCAGCCAGAGGGCGGCGTGAACCACGTTGTCCGTGGTGACGACACGAATGGCGGCGATCACCATGAAGATTGCGATGATCGAGAAGGCGATGTTCGCCGGGACCTCGAAGGTCTCCGCGGCGAACAATGAGATCAGCTGGGCGTTCACCGCGGAACCTTCTCGACTTTGGCCTCGGATCCGGACTCATAGGGCTCGAAGTCCGGGACAGTCTGGAACCATTCGCCCAAACGGGACTTGTCATGGAGCAGATCAGCGATCCGGACCTCCGAGTACTCGTACTCGGGGCTCCAGAAAAGTGCCTCGAACGGACAAACCTCAACACAGATTCCGCAATACATGCAGAGCGAGTAGTCGATGTCGAAACGATCGAGCTTGTTGACCGAACGAGGTTTGCCACCTGCGCGACGAGGGGGCGCGAGCGTCTTGTGACCTTCGATGTAGATGCACCAGTCCGGACACTCGCGGGCACAGAGCATGCACGCCGTGCAGTTGTCTTCCTTGAGGCTGATGACTCCCCTGGCCCGCGGTGTGGGCAGGTCCGCCTCATGTGGGTACTGAACCGTGGCTGCACCGATGCTGGGAGCGGGGATCAAGGTTTTCATCCCGCGCCTGGGGAACATCGTCTGCATTGCCGTCTTGAACGTGAGGGCGAGGCCTTTGAACGTGCCCGGCATGCGTAATCTGGATTTCCCGGCCATCAGAACGCCACCTTCAGAGTGCCCGTGACAACGATGTTCAGGAGGGCCACCGGGATGAGGAACTTCCATGCGAGTTGCTGCAGTTGGTCTTCGCGGAATCGGGGGAGGCTGAACCGTACCCAGAAGACCACGCCGACCAGCAGTACGGCTTTTGCGGAAATCACGATCGGGCCCAGCCAGTGCATCGTGGATTCACTCGCCCAATCGGCGGGCAAGGCCCATCCCCCGAGGAAGAGGGTGGATGCCACGGCCGCAAACCCGACTGCTGTGGCGAACTCGGCGATGAAGAACACAAGAAAGCGGATGCCCGTGTATTCCACCTGGTAGCCACCCACCAACTCGGACTCGGCAATGGGCATGTCGAACGGGGATTGGGTGAGTTCCGCCTGCACGGCAATGAGGAAGATCATGAAACCGACGAACTGGGTGAATATGAACGGATTGCCGATCCCCGACCAGCCGAAGATCGCGCCGTCCGACTGGGCGTGGACGATGTCCTGAAGGTTGAGGCTGCCAACCTGGATGACCACTCCGACCACTGCCAGCACAAGGGGAAGTTCGTAGGCAATCAGCTGTCCGGCAGCCCGCAAGCCGCCTATCAGGGAATACTTGTTGGCCGATGCCCAACCGGCCGACAAGATGCCGACAGTGGCGATCGAAGTCATGGCGAGCACGTAGTAGATGCCGGTTCCAAGATCCGAGATCACGGCGTTCGGTCCGGCGGGGATCACCACGAACATCAAGAACGTGGAACTCATCACGATCGCAGGAGCGAGGCCGAACACGATGCGGTCCGAGTTCTCGGTGAAGACATCTTCTTTCTGCAGCCACTTGCCGACCTCGGCCAGAAGCTGCATCGACCCGTAGGGACCGGCTTCCATCGGTCCGAGTCGGCTCTGCATGAAGGAAACGAACTTGAACAGGTACAGGTAGACAACCGCACCTGTCAGCAGCAGCACGGCCACGAGGCCGAGCCCGACCTTGACGAGGGTCTCCTGCCAGTAGGCCCAGTCCACAGCGAGCATGGGAGTCATCGGTCGATGTCTCCCAGAATGAAATACAGCGAACCCAGGATCGTGATGATGTCCGGCACGTAGACACCACGCAGCAACCATGGCGTGATCGACATGTTGCTGAAACTGGCGGAGCGGATCTTCACCCGGAAAGGCGTGAGATCACCCTCGGAAACGATGTAGTAACCCATCTCGCCGAGCGGATTCTCGGTGGCCACGTAGGCCTCCCCCGCCGGAACCTTGATGATGCGTGGCACCTTTGCCATGACGGGGCCCGCAGGCAGGCCGTCACACAGCTGATCGACCATCTTGGCTGCTTCGCGAACTTCCTGGATTCGAACCCAGAACCTGGCGAACGAGTCGCCGTCGGTGTGTGTCCAGACCTTCCAGTCGAGTTCGGGGTAGGCGAGTCCGATGCAGTTGTCACGGCGAACGTCCCAATCGATGCCGGAGGCACGGGCGTTGGGACCCGAAAGGCCGTACTGCATGGCCACATCGGTGGGCACGATCCCGATTCCGCGGGTACGGGTCTGGAAGATTTCCGAACCGAGCAGAAGATCTTCGATCTGATCGCAGAAGTCACGAACCTTGTCCATCGAACCCTTGGTGGACTCGAGCCAGCCCTTGGGAAGGTCATCCCTCAAACCGCCGATCCGGTCGAAGTTGGGATGGAAGCGGCCACCGGTTGCGGCCTCGATCTGGTCGAGCACGAACTCACGGTCACGGAAGGCGAAGAAGACCGGGGTGACTGCGCCCAACTGCACACCCATGTCACCGAGAAACAGGATGAGGTTGGATATCCGGCTCAGCTCGAAGAGGATCGTGCGAATCCACATGGCTCGTTCCGGTGCCTCGACCTCCATCAACTGCTCCGCAGCGAGGATGAACGGAACCTCGTTGGCGAAACTCCCCAGCCAGTCGATGCGGTTGATCAGTGTTGTGATCTGCGGGTAGGTCCGGACTTCGGTGAGCTTCTCGTATCCCCGGTGCATGTAGCCGGCAACGGGCTCGGCGTGGACCACCTGCTCGCCATCGAGTTGGGCGATGATCCGCAGTGTGCCGTGTGTTGCAGGATGCTGAGGACCCAGGTTGAGGGTCATGCCCTCGGTCTCGAGTTCAACGTTCACACGGGCGTCGGCCGCCTGGGCCGCGATGTACTGAAGCTTCTGGCGATCCGTGACTGAGGTCATTGATCGCCTTCCTCTGCCCCGTCGTCAGTGGCCGGAAGCGGCTCAACGTCGACGATTCCCGGCCACGGCTTCACCATGCGGGCAAGCAGCGGGAAGTCCTTGCGCATGGGATTACCCTCGAAGTCGGTCGGCAAGTAGATGTTCCGCAGCCCCGGATGGCCCGTGAACCGAATGCCGAACATCTCCCACGCCTCACGCTCGTGCCAGTCGGCACCGGCGTAGGCGTTCGTCCATGTGTCAATGGCGAGGGTGTCGTCGGGGATGTCGGCCTTGATCGTGAGACCCCAGAAGTCACCGGGATCACCGACGTGCGACACGCGGGCGAAAGCCTGGAAACGAGTTTCTCCTCCGGTGACGCCGCGGGTGAATCCTGTGTCGGGGGCCTCCTCGGCTGCGTCATCGGATGAAGCAGCGTCCGCAAGGACGATGTCCACCTCGGAATCCATGGAGCGTCCGTACGGCGAAGGCATCCAGTCGATGACCGAGAGGAATCCGAAGTACCGCAAGCCCAGCCGGTTCCGCACCACGTCGGCCACCTCACCCCAGGCATCGGTGCTCACGCGCACCCAGATGTCACGGCCCACAGCGATGTGGGAGTCGACCAACATGTCACCCAGAGACTCACTGATCATTGCCAGACGCGCCTCACGGGGTTCGTCGACGGCGACCTCTTCGGATTCGGTGGCTTCGGCTGCGGGAGCGTCGTTGGTCATGTCACTCCACCACGATCGGTTCGCCGACCCAACGTTTGGAGGGATCCTCGTTCTTGATGCGATCCTGGAGGATGACGATGCCCTCGAGGAGGGCTTCGGGCCTCGGTGGGCATCCAGGCACGTATACGTCCACCGGAATGATCTGGTCGACACCCTTGGTGACCGAGTAGCTGTCCCAGTACGGGCCGCCGCAGTTCGCGCACGAACCCATCGAAATCACGTACTTGGGGTCCGGCATCTGTTCCCACAGCCGTCGGATGACCGGTGCCATCTTGTCGGTCACGGTTCCCGAGATGACCACGAGGTCAGCCTGTCTGGGACTCGCGGGCAACGGGATGACGCCAAGACGCATCACGTCGTAACGAGGAGCACCAAACGCAGCGCCCATCTCGATCGCACAGCAGGCCAGTCCCCACTGGTAGACCCACACCGAATAGCTGCGGGAGACATTGAGAAGTTTGATGAGTGACTTCGGCATCTTGCCGCTCTCGACCAGTCCTAAGCCCACTTGAGGACTCCCTTGCGCCAGGCGTAGACGAGGCCGAGCAACAGCACGCCGATGAACACGAACATCTCCACCAGGCCGAAGCCGCCGTATGCCTCCACGCGGGTTGCCCAGGGAAAGATGAACACTGCTTCCACGTCGAACATCACGAAGAGCAGGGCAAAGATGTAGTACCGGATCTGGCTCTGGCTCCAGAGCGACCCGACAGGGTCCACACCGGACTCATATGACAGATACTTCTGCGGCTGAGGGCGATTCGGGCGGACCAGGTAACTGATGAACAGCAGGAGGCCCACGAGAATGAACCCGAGGGATCCAAAGATCGCAACAGTCAGATAAGACCGCAGAAAGTCGCTCAGGGGGGAACTCACCATCGGCTGGGAGATTACTCAGCATTGCGGCAACGGCCAACTTGTCGCCACCTGATTTTTCTCCCGCCGATTCCCCCGGGATGACTTCCGGCACCCGGCTGCCCCGGTCAGCCGGCAGTCAGGCGAATGGTGTGGTGACCTGTGGCAGCGTTTGGTCCCGGGCGGACCTGCTCGTCGGTCTGGGTGTATCCATCGGTATCAGTTGCACGGGCCTTGATCTCATGGTCGCCGGCATCGGGCTCGAATCGGTATCCCCACTGCCGCCAAGTGGTGTTTTCGTGGTGTTCACCGAGTTCGGCGTCCTCCCACGGTCCACCATCAATGCTCACCTCCACCTTGTCGATTCCCCTGTTCATGGCCCAGGCCACTCCCCCGACACCGAGCGTCTCCCCCGCAGCGACCGTGTCACCCGATTTGGGCGTGTCTATCCGACTCATGGTCACAACTGGCGCCTCTGCGTCCCATCCGCGGGGAATCCAGTAGCCCTCGAAATCGGCGAACGTGGTCACCTCGATCTCGGACAACCATTTTGTGGCGGACACATAGCCGTACACACCGGGAACGATCAGTCGAGCCGGATAACCATGCTCCACCGGCAACGGAACACCATTCATGCCCACGGCGACCAAGGCGTCCCGGCCGTCGAGGATGTCCGTGGGGAATCCGGCGGTGAATCCGTCGACCGAGCGACCGACGATCTGATCCGCCGACGGTGCGATTCCGGCTTCTTCGAGAAGGTCATCCAACCTGGTGCCCAACCACCGGGCCGTACCGATGAGGTCTCCGCCGATCTCGTTGGACACACAGGCGATGGTGATGTCCGCCTCCACCATCGGGCGGTCGAGGAGTTGTTCGTAGTTGAGGACGATTTCGTTGTCCACGAGGCCGTGTACGCGCATGGTCCAGTCCTCAGTTGACACGCGAGGGGTGACCAGAGCGGTGTCGATCCGGTAGAAATCCTCATTCGGCGTGATGAAGCGCGGTACCCCGTCTACTCCGACCGAAACACCGGCCGGGACATCACCACGGGACTGCAAGGCCTGTGGAAGGTCGACACCAAGGCGTTCCGAAGCCACCGCGGCCTGGCTCCTGATCCAGCTCGACAGCCCTGCCCCGACCGCCGCTGCTCCGGCCCCGACTCCGGAATACACGAGGAATCGGCGCCTGGAAGCCCCGATCATCGGCTCCGGGTCTGCAGACGCCGGAGTTGACGCTGTCGCGACCTGCTCGTTTTGTGGCTTTCGGGAAGCCAACGGCGCGGCCTTGTCCGCGAGAATCCACATGACACCAATCGCCACCGCGCCGCCGAGGAGGATCGCAACCATGGAGTTCGGGCCCGACCCGCCACGTCCGAGGGGAGCCAGGGATCCCACCACCAGCACAGCGCCAATCAAGACACTTGCGGCAACCTTATTCCCGCGGACCATCCAGGTTCCGGCGAGCACAGCCACCAAGAGCAAGGCAATTGAGACGCCGCCAAGCAGTACGACCTTGTCAGAGGTGCCGAATGTGGAGATGGCCCAATCGCGCATCGACTTGGGAACAAGGTCCACCACCCGGTTTCCGACCTCCACCAGCGGTGAATCCCACTCGAATATGGAGGTGACCAACTCTGCGAAGGCCAGCCCGCAGGCCAAGGCAACCGCGCCAGTGATCCCACCCGCCCAGATGGGGACTTCGGCGGGTTCTTCGTGCGGCGAGTCGCCACTCTCTGCAGCTTCTTCAGACTGGGTGACGTTACTCACCCGCACATTCTGCCTGCCCGACACCGGTTGTTGTGCCGCGGGACTCCCGAAGGCTCCCGGTGATGGGCGCCGACTTGCAAAGGAGTGCAGGCTGACCCAGCATTTTGACGATGAACAAATCCCTCTTGATGGCAGTGCGCCGCCCGCGGCGGAAATCGTTGCCGCGTGCCCTCGGGACGTTCCTGCTTGCGATCTCCCTGCTGGTCGTGGGCACCGCCACAGCCGCATGTGGAAGCAACGACGAGGGTTCCGACGCCGTGGACACCTACTCCGGTTATGTCGTGGATCCTCCACTTGATGTGGCCGACGTGAAGCTTCCGCAGGCTGATGGTTCCGGCGATGTCGCCATGGCGGCTCCCGAGGGAGACCTTCGACTTGTCTATTTCGGATATCTCTCCTGTCCGGACGTGTGCCCGACGACTCTGTCCGATGTGAAGCGGGCCATGGCCGAGCTGCCACCGCAGGATCGGGACCGGGTCCACGTGGGGCTGGTCACCGTGGACCC
>JAUXGW010000043.1 GCA_030621865.1 Actinomycetes bacterium | reverse complement strand
TCCAGTGTCGGTTTCGAACATTCAGGTGCCGCGGAACGAATCGCCGACTCGAGATCGCCGATCTGGAAATGGACACCTTGGGATGACAACAAGTCCTTGAACCGGCCGCCCCAGAATCCGATGCGGCTGGTTTCTCCAAGAGGGCAATTGCTGTCCTCGATCATGGCGGCCTCTTCGAGGTCATATCGAAGGAGTCCATTGTTCCGATCGAGGGTGGTCACAACGAGGTTCCCCCATTGGCCATCGGGCACATCTGAGCCTGTGTCGGGGTTGATCGCCTGAATGATCGCCCAGTCCTCATGGAGATGAGCGCCATCACATTCGCTGTCCGGCCCGCCGATGTAGGCATAACACTCGAACCCGGCCGTCATGAGTGGCATCAGCCCGCGACCGAATCCGCCCATGGAGAAAGTCGGAAACCCGCAGTCCTCCACCAGGTCCACTCCGAGCTTGGCAGCGATCTCCTCGAACCGATGCTGGCTCAGCGCCACCATCTGGAGATCCGGGTTGATCCGCTTCCAGGTGTTGATGGCCTGCTCGGCCATTTCCTCAGTGTCCGGAGGCGGTACCCAGAGATTCAGGAAGCCGAAGTATTCGAGTGTCCCGGACAGCATGAGGCCACCCCCGTACATGTATGCCGGGTGGCAATGCGTCACGATCTGGTCAGGTCGCCATCCGTTGCGCCACCAGTTCCGGGCCGCCGACTCGTACTCGATGAAGAGATCGTGTCTCGTGAGCA
Organism: Actinomycetes bacterium; assembly: GCA_030621865.1. Classification (GTDB taxonomy): domain Bacteria; phylum Actinomycetota; class Acidimicrobiia; order Acidimicrobiales; family Microtrichaceae; genus JAHRAZ01. Next base: position 14,041 of record JAUXGW010000043.1, on the reverse strand, counting down.
GGGTCATGGTGGGAGTGCCAGTTGTTCCCGTGGACTGACCAACACGGACGTAGTCCGAAATGGGAGAGAAGCGATAGTCCCCGAGCGGTGGATGATCCGATTCCGAATCCCTCAGATCCTGTTTCAGGGTCACCGGAATCGAGTTGACGTCCTCCAGGTTCGAAATGTCCTCGCCGGATTCGATGCCCGCTTCGGTCAACTTCCGATGGAACAGTCCCTCGCCCCTGTCGGTTGCACGGGACACGAATGTCTTCAGGCGAGCCAGCTGCAGCTCGCGGCGACGCTCGGGATCCATGGTCTGGGCCTCAGGATCCCAGTGCTGCTGATCCGGGTCCCGCGTCGGCGGTCCCATTACTTCCGGTCCGTATTCAGGCATTCAAACCCCCTCATCGAAGATGGGAGCGAGGATAGACTCCAAATCTGACGTGTGCGTCAGGTATGGGGCGGGAATGATCAGCGAACAATCAACATCTCAGCAGAATCGTTCCCGGCCCGGTCGGGATTCCGGGGGAATCGGGACCTCCGGATCGGGCACCGTGACGGTCGGAATCGACATTGGCACCACTTCGGTGAAGGTTCTGGCCGCCGACGAAGCCGGCTCGACAGTGGCCGGCACCCGCGTCCCCTACCCCATTGACACTGCGGTGCCCGGAGCCCTTCAGCACAACGCCGCTCATGCGTGGCGGGACTGTGTGCGTGCGGCACTGCTGGAGATCTCCGAACTCGCCACCGGGGACGGCTATCGGATTGCATCGGTCAGTGTTGCCGCCATGGTTCCGTCATTGTGTGCGGTCGACGCCGACGGAGTGCCCATCTCTGCAGGGATCATGTACGGCGACCCAAGAATCGGGGCACCACCACAACGCGGCCTGCCGCCTTCTTCCGATGGCGAGTTCCTGCGCATGCTCACCTGGATGGCGCAGCAATATCCGCAGGCCGCCGGCTACTGGCCCGCCCAGGCCGTGGCCAACGCGGCCCTGACCGGTGAGGGCGTCATGGACACGGTCACGGCAATGACCTGCGTTCCGGTTTTCGACTACACCGAATGGGATCCCGGGGTCGTGGCCGAAATCAACGTTGATCCCCGTCAGTTGCCACGGTTGGTATCCGGTTCCGAACCTGCGGGCACCATCTCGGGACTCGGTGCAGATCTCGAGGGGATTCCCGTCACGGGCGGTTCGATCGATGCGTTTTGTGAACAGCTCGTGGCCGGCTGCAACAACGAAGGTGATGTCCTGGTGGTGATCGGGGCGACCCTGATCGTGTGGGGAGTGCTGGACGAATGGCGGGAGGTACCCGGTTTGTGGACCGTGCCCCACACCGCGGAGGGCAAGACACTCATCGGAGGGCCATCCAATGCCGGTGGCATCGCCATGGACTTCGCCGGCCGCGTCCTTGCCGGCCGCGTCACGGCCGACCGGGGAGAACATCTCGGTGATCCGGGCGAAGTGCCGGTGTTCCTGCCCTACCTGCGGGGCGAGCGGGTGCCACTGCATGATCCCGGCAGGCGGGCAGAATTCCATGGCCTCACCTCCGCCACCACCCCGGCGGCGATGTGGAGGTCAGTTCAGGAATCCAGCGGCTTCGTGATCCGGCGAATTCTCACTTTGGCGGACATGCTCGGTCCTGACGCCTCCACCCGGGCAAAACGCCTGGTCGTAACCGGCGGTGGTGCCATGGATCCGGGTTGGCTCCAGGCGATCGCCGACACGACCGGAGTGGAGGTTCATCCGGTTGCGGAACCCAAGGGAGCGGCTCTGGGTGGAGCTCTCCTGGCGCGCCAGATGGTGTCAACGGAAGAAGTGGACATCTCCGGCGGTGTGTGGGAGGCGATGGGTACTCCGATCGAACCGCAAGCGGAGTACTCCGAAGCAGCGCAGGGTCGATACGAAACGTTCATCTCGTTGTCGGGTGAACCGTTCACCGAGCCATTGGACACTCCATGAATCGGATCGCGTTGAATCAGATCGCGGTGAATCCGGATCGTCCCGGTGCGACCGCTACGAGGCCAATGAAATGAGTACTGCAGAATGAGTGCGACCAGTGCGGAACAAGCGGTGCTGAGCAGTCCACTGATCTCCGTTGATGATCACGTGGTCGAGCCTCCGCACCTGTTCGAAGGGCGAATGCCCCAAAACCTGTCTGATCGTGCCCCGTACGTGAAGGAAACCTCCGCCGGAAACGAGATCTGGGTTTTCGACGGCAACGCGTACCCGCAAGTCGGACTGAACGCTGTGGCCGGTCGATCCAAGGACTCCGAACCGATGGAACCCCTCCGGTTCGATCAAATGCGACGGGGTTGCTGGGACCCGGCGGCCCGGGTTCTGGACATGGACCTCGGAGGAATCGATGCGTCACTGAACTTCCCGAGCCAGATCGCCGGATTCTGTGGTGCTGTCTACTCCGGATGCTCCGATCCGGAGTTGGGTCAGGCATGTGTTCGGGCATGGAACGACTGGTATTTCGAGGAGTGGTTCACTCCCCATCGCGCAAGGTTCCTGCCCCTCGGACTGACCTACTTCGCGGAGCCGATGGTGGGTGCGGCTGGAATCAGACGGAATGCCCAGCGGGGGTTCGTGGCGGTGTCGCTTCCGGAGCAACCACAGCGACTGGGTTACCCCACTCTTCATTCCGGCTGGTGGGACCCGATCATCGAAGCTTGCGTCGAAACCGGAACCGTGGTGTGCCTGCATGTCGGATCCTCCGGCATTGCCGGTCCCGAGTTGCCGCTTGACGGTCCAATGGTGGAGTACACGGCAACGCTGTTTTCATCGCTGTCGATGGCTGCTTGTGCTGACTGGCTGTGGTCCGGGTATCCCGCCAGATACCCGGAACTGTCGATAGTGATGGCTGAGGGTGGCCTCGGCTGGGTCCCGATGCTGGCCGATCGCCTGGACTACATAACCGAGGTCTCGGGTCACGGGCGAAAGGCATGGATGTCGACCGAGCTGAGCCCGACTGACGTCCTTCTTCGGAACTTCTGGTTCTGTTCGCTGGACGATCCGTCGATCTGGCCCATTCGCGATCGGATCGGCGTGGACCACATCCTGCTGGAAGTTGATTATCCGCACGCCGATTCCGCCTGGCCCGAAAGCCGGGAACTGTTCGCTGACCGAATGGCGGACCTGGACGAAAGTGAAGTCTCCTCCGTGATGTACCGCAACGCCGCAAAGTTGTTCCGCCATGAAGTCGGGAGTCGAAGCGGAACAGCTGCTACTTCAGATGAGGACGAACCATCTCAAGGTCAGGTGGACCGATGACAGGATCCGCAACCACATCACATTCCTCGCTGGCCATCGATGCAGACCGGACGGTGCTCGCCGAGGTGGCAAGGGACTGGCTTGCGGACAAGAGTCCGATACAGGTGGTGCGGGCAATGCTGGAACCGTCCGCTGACACCGCGTCGTTGCCTCCTTTCTGGCCCGAACTGCACGAGATTGGCTGGCCCTCATTGGCAGTCCCGGCTGAGCAGGGAGGCCAGGGTGCCGCGCTGGCCGAGCTGTGTGTGGTCCTGGAGGAGTGGGGCGCCGCAGCCGCACCGGGACCGCTCTCGGCAACGGCCTTGTTCAACACCGTGCTCGCCCAGTGGGCTCCGGAGCTTCTCCAGGGAGAAGTTGAGGGTGCGCAGGGAGCCGTGGCTGTCGGCGGAGCCGGCCATGTCGTTGACGGTGCGGTCGGGGCGGAGTGGTTGATTGTTGCCGGTCGGCGGCCGGGCAACGGTCACCCCGATGCCGACGACACCCAAGTCGATTCCACGACGTGGTTGCTGATCCACCGCCCTGGCTTCGAGATGACAGAAATCTCGGGTCCGGATCCGACCCGCGGGTCAGCCATGCTGGATTCCCTCGATGAAGACGCCGGCATTCGTTTCCGGGCACCCACTGGGGCGATCGAGATGCTGTCGCACCTGTTGTGGTCTGCCGAGGCCCTTGGGGTGGCGCGGTGGTGTGTCGAAACGGCCGCCGAATGGGCTCGGGAGCGCGAGCAGTTCGGCAGGCCCATAGGGCAGTTCCAGGCTGTGAAACATCGTTGCGCCGATTCCCTTTGTCGACTGGAGGTTGCTCGCGCCGCTGTATGGGATGCGGCAAGACTCGACCCGGATGACCCCCAGTTCTCCCTGGCGGCCTCGGCGGCGGCTGCGTTGGCTCCAGCCGCCGCGTTCGAGTGCGCCAAGGACGCAATCCAGGTGCTCGGTGGAATTGGCTACACGTGGGAACACGACGCGCACATCTATCTGCGCCGGGCCACTCACCTGAAGTTCCTGAGCAGGCCACCGACCCATTGGCATGAGCGGATCGTTTCCCAGGCATCAGTTGGCGCCCGTCGCGAGATGGGCATCGACCTGCCGGCCGATGCCTCGGACTTGCGGGACAAGGTGGCGCGCGATGTCGCGGCAATTGCCTCTGTCGGCAAGTCGGACCGGGATGTGCGCCTTGCCGACGAAGGTTGGCTGAATCCACATTGGCCCGAGCCGTGGGGACGCGGTGCCGGTGCACTGGAGCAGTTGCTGATCAACGAAGAACTGCGGAACGCCAAGGTGAGGAGGCAGCATCTTGCAGTTGCTGGGTGGGTGCTTCCAACCCTGATCGCCCACGGCTCCGGGGAGCAGCAACAACGGTGGATTCCCGCTTCCCTTCGCCAGGAGATCACATGGTGCCAGTTGTTCAGCGAGCCGGGAGCCGGATCGGATCTGGCCAGCCTGACATCGAAGGCCGAAGTGGTCGACGGCGGTTTCGTGCTCAATGGCCAGAAGGTGTGGACCACGATGGCCGACGAATCCGACTTCGGCCTTTGCCTCGCTCGAACCGACCCGGACGCGGACAAACACGAAGGAATTTCGTGCCTGGTGATCGACATGTCCTCACCAGGCGTCGATGTGAGGCCATTGCGCGAACTGACCGGTTTCGCGATGTTCAACGAGGTCTTCTTCGATGACGTATTCGTGCCGCTGGACTGTCTTGTCGGTCCGTTGCATGGTGGCTGGAAATGTGCCCGAACCACTCTGGAGAACGAACGGGTGTCGATGGCAGCCGGATCGAGCTTCGGCCCGGGTGTGCTCTCGTTGCTCGCCCTGGCCCAGGCTCGGGGACTTCTGGAGGACCCGATGGTGCGGAGCGAACTCGGGTCACTGCTCGTGGAATCCCAGGCGCTGGCCGCGCTCGGAGTGCGCACAACCCTGCGTGCGCTTGAACGTGACGCGGGCGGGACCACGGCAAAGTCGGGATCGCCCGAGTCAAGCGTTGCGAAACTCGTGGGTGTCGAGCATGTGCAACGGATTCAGGAAGCCGCACTGGAGATGCTGGGTGACGAAGTTCTCACCGACTCGGACTCTGCAAAGGAGTGGTTCGCCGGATTCCTGGGCAATCGTGCCCTGTCGATCGCCGGTGGGACTTCCGAGATTCAACGCAACGTGATCGCTGAACGACTGCTCGGCCTGCCCCGGGACTGAGGCCTCAGTCAGGGACGGCCAGGTCGTCAACCGTCTGGACCGCTCGGTCGGTCAACCACTCGGGTTTCGGTTCTTTCAGGTCCCACACGATGTGCAGCTTCGCGAGTCCGCGAAGGATGTAGTAGCTCGCGTCGATCTCCCACCAGTACAGACCCTGGCGGGCAAGGTGCGCGTAACGATGGTGGTTGTTGTGCCAACCCTCACCCATCGTCAACAGGGCGAGCCAGAAGTTGTTGCGGGAGGTGTCGGTCGTTTCGAAACGACGACTGCCCCAGATGTGGGCCAGCGAGTTGATGAGGAAAACCGAGTGCCAGAGGCAAACGGTGGAGAGGAAGAAGCCGATCACAAGCCCGGACCAGCCGCCGATGAGCAGGCACATGATGGCTGAGCCCCAGATCGCAACCCAGTCGTGCTTGTCGATCCAGCGGATCTCGGGGTACTTGGTGAACTCCTTCATGGTGCCTTCAGGCTGGTGATTGGCGTCGTCGCCGAGAACCCATCCTGCGTGACTCCACCAGAAACCCTTCTTCGGGGTGTGCACGTCTTGTGGCTGATCCGAGTAGCGGTGATGCATCCGGTGATTCCCTGCCCACCACAACGGTCCTTTCTGGGCGGACGCAGCGCCACCGAATGCCAGCAGGAACTGGAAGACGCGTGACGTCTTGTAGGAGCGGTGTGCGAAATATCGGTGATATCCGGCAGTGATGCAGAACATGCGGCCCCAGAACATCACGAGGAACAGGATCACCGCGGTCCAGGTGACTCCGGTGAATATGGCCGCGAGCGGAATGAGATGAAACAGCAAGAATGGCAACGAAGTCGAAAGGTTGACCTTGCCGTGTGAGTAGTCACCCTGAGCGGTGTCGACCGCGGGAGATGGGGAGCCTGAGGATTCGATGACGGTGATGATCCGACCTGCCAGTTGGAGAGTCCCAGTACGGCACGGCCGCGTTGGAGCTGCTTCACGAGTATGTGATCTGCTTCACAAGCACAGTACCTGGCTTGCAGTCGCCACTCACAGTCACCGATGCGAAATGTGGCAGGTGTCACAATTTGGTAACGAATGTTACGAAAGAGATACAGATCTGTAACAATGACAACTGCTGAAAAGGCCGGTCCCCCCGCAGTGCGAAATTCGCAGATCGCCCGGCCTCTCCCTGGAGGGACAAGCAATGTTCTCATCAATGAAACGAATGCTGGGCATCGCCCTTGCGGCCGGAGTTGTCGCCACTGGCTGTCTCGGTCCGGTCGAGGAGTGGGTTCCGGATTTCAACAACGACGGCAATATCACCCAGGACGAGGTGGACCGTCAGACCGCTGTGATAGCGGACGTGTTGATCAAGGTTGATGCAGATCGCCGCAGTGTGCAGATGCATCCGTTCCTAACCTGTGTGCGCCGTCATGAGTCGGACCGAACTTACCCGCACACCGGTGGTTACGAGGCACAGAATCCCTACAGCTCGGCTTCCGGTGCCTACCAGTACATCGACAGCACGTGGCGCTCGGTGTCAGTGCAGGCCGGTCACCCCGGATACTCACGTGCCAAGTACGCACCTTGGTGGGTCCAGGACGCAGTGACCCTTCACGTGTTCAACAACGGCGGCCGCAGTCACTGGAACGGCTCTGGTTGCTGAACCACTTCTTGAATGTCGAATCGGCCGGATGATGTCCGACCCGACGAAATGGTGGTGAGTGTTGGGCTACTGTCCAATACTCACCACCATTTCTGATTTTCAGGCATTCCTGATTTTCAAGCCACGGAAGGACACCACAATGGCTTTCGAACTCCCCCCGCTGCCCTACGCGATGGACGCGTTGGCGCCCTACCTTTCCTCCGAAACGCTCGAGTATCACTACGGGAAGCATCATCAGACCTACGTCAACGCCCTGAACAAGTTCACCGATGACAACGCTGCAGGCCAGACCCTCGAAGAAGTGATCCTGGGATCCAGCGGCGGCTTGTTCAACAGTTCGGCCCAGGTCTGGAACCACACTTTCTACTGGAACTGCATGAAACCCGGTGGTGGTGGCATCCCCGAAGGTGCGGTGGCCGACGCGGTGAATTCCGCCTTCGGCTCATACGACAGCTTCAGGGAGAAGTTCGCGGCGGCTGCCGCCACGCAGTTCGGCTCCGGCTGGGCCTGGCTGGTCGACGCCGGTTCCGGCCTGGAGATCATGGCGACCTCCAACGCGGACACGCCGATGAAACACAACGCCAAGGCTCTACTCACCATCGATGTGTGGGAACACGCCTATTACATCGACTATCGAAATGTCCGCCCGGATTACATCGGCAGCTTCCTCGATTCCCTGGTCAACTGGGATTTTGTGGCAGCAAACCTCGGCTGACGTCAAGACCCGGTGATATCTGATCCGGCGCCGACCGGGCAGCTGTCGCAGGGTTTCCTGCTTGCAGGCCTTCTTTCACTGGTCACCGTTGTTGCCACTGAGGCAATGGCGGTGGCCACTGTCATGCCAGCGGTCGAAGATGACCTTGGCGGTCTCTTCCTCTATGGCTGGGTGTTCTCCGCATTCCAGTTGGGAACCCTTGTCGGAATCGTTCTGGGCGGGATTTCAGCAGATCGGCACAATCCCGCAGCGTCCCTCGCAGTCGGGTTCGTGGTGTTCTGCGCCGGACTTGTGGTGGCGGCGCTGGCGCCTTCCATGGGGATCGTGGTGCTCGGGCGGCTGCTCCAGGGATTTGGTGCAGGAGTCATCCCGACTGTCGCCTATGTCTGTGTTGGCCGCGGGTTCCAGCCTGCGGAGCGTCCACGCATATTTGCGTACCTGTCCATGGCCTGGATCCTTCCTTCCCTGGTTGCTCCCCTGGTCGCATCACGGGTGACGGAGGAGTTTGGCTGGCGCTGGGTATTCGCCGGACTCATCCCTGTGGCGCTGATTGTCGGGGCAGTGGCCCTGGTGGCAGTTGCCCGACTCGGAAGGCCGGCGGAGGCAATCTCCAACGAGGGATCAGTGACCAAGGTTGTGATCCTGGTGGTGGGTGCAATGGGTCTGCTGGCAGGTGCAACTGCCGAATCCTGGTGGATCGCGGTCCCGCTGCTGCTGGTCGGGTCGGTGCTGCTGGTGCGGTCCTTTCGTTCCCTTACTCCGCCCGGGACCCTCAGGCTCGCCCAGGGTATGCCGGCCGCGATCGGGCTTCGGGGCGTGTTGACGTTTGCGTTCTTCGCGTCGGATGCGTTCGTGCCTTATGCACTCACGAACGTTCGCGGGCAGTCGATCGGATATGCCGGCTGGGTGCTGGCCTCTGCCTCGTTGACCTGGGCCGCTGGTGCCTGGCTTCAGGCCCGGCTGGCTCCGTTGTGGAGTTCCGCACGCATCGTGAGGCTGGGTGCCACCTCACTGATCTGTGGCCTTGTGGTGTATCTGATGTCAGTTCCCGACTCCGTACCGGTCGGGTTCTGGTTTCTGGGATCGACCCTGGCCGGCTTCGGCATGGGCGCAGCGTACTCGCCGCTGTCGGTGGTGACCCTCGACGAGGCCGAGCCGGCTCGGGTCGGAGAAGCCGCCACGGCGCTGCAGTTGAGTGATGTTCTCGGTATTGCACTCGGCACCGGAATCGCCGGAGCGATCGTGGCGGCAGTGGAGCGAACCTGGGATTCCGTTGCGCTGGCGACAGTGCTCATCATGAGCATGTCCATCGCGGTCGCCGTGTTCCTCTGGCTCAACTCGTGGCGTGTGACTGCCCGGAGGGTTCCGCACGTTCAGGCGACGGCGGCAGACTGATCGCCGGCAGCTGGTTGCGCATCTGGCGCGGGTTCGGCCGATGCCGCGTTCGATTCGGCTTCGGCTTCGGCGGAGGAAGCGGGACTGTCTTGCGATCGAGTGGAGCGGGCTGTCTTGTTGAGCCTGGTGTAGAGCTCGTCGAAGATCTGGGTGATGTCCCTGGCCCGATATCCGAGATCGTGCAGCGGCAATCGGTGCCCAACCGCCTCGTTGATCACCGTGCGCTGGGGGATGAACGGAGACCACACGCTTCGGCGACCCATGTGGCGCGAGAGCTCCTCCACCTGGCGGTCGGCTTCGGTTGAGATTGCCGGAGCCCGATTCACGACCACACCGAAGAGATCCAGGGTGGGATTCAACTCGTCTTCCAGATTATTCAACGTCGCCATCACGGCGTCGGCGCCGCGAATGGACAGAGCCGACAATTCCACCACGAGGAGCACACCATCTGCAGCAGCCAGTCCGCAGCGGGTGGTGGGTCCGAGCGACGGTGCACAATCGATCAGGATGTGGTCGTAACGATCGGCGAGGGGTTCGAGCGCATTCCGCAGTTTGCGGGTTGCGGCAGCACCAGTGCTGTCGGCTTCGCGCTCGATCAGCCCGAGACTCGAGGGCAGTACGTCCACACCTTTGCCCCACCCGGAGGTGACCACAGCAGCCTCGGCAACTCGGGGGTCACCGGTTCTGAGCACATCTCCGACTGCCAGATGGTCATCGTCGGCCTCGACGCCCATGGCCCAGCCGGCGCTTCCCTGGGGATCGAGGTCCACGACCAGAACGCTGTCACCCCGTTCCTGCGCAGCGGCAGCCAAACCCAGGGCAAGAGTGGTCTTGCCGACTCCGCCTTTCTGGTTGAGGATCGCCGTCACCGTGGACACGCTCGCCATCATCGCGCACCACGGGGCGGGATACATGTGCGGAACATGACAACCTTGTTTCGTGAACGAACAATCAGCAGCTGGTGCTGCCTATCTGGTGGTTCCTGATGGGGGACCGGGTCCCGGAGTGCTCGTGTTGCACTCCTGGTGGGGTCTCACCAGCGGCATGAAAGCTGTGGCCGATTCCCTGGCGGACGCCGGCTTCACCGCTCTTGTACCGGACCTCATGGGCGGCGGATTGCCCCTCGACCCGGTTGAAGCCGCCGGCGCCCTCGCGGAACAGCCTGCGGATCGGGCCGCTGGACTGATTCTGTCGAGTATCGCTGCGTTGCGTGCCAACTCGCGCGATCCGGAAGCGGAAGTGGCAATTCTGGGTTACTCGATGGGGGCTTCCTGGGCTCTGTGGGCAGCTACGCGTCAGCCGGAATCGGTGCAGGCGGTAGTGGCCTATTACGGAGTGACAGATCTCGACTTCAGCGATCTCGAAGCACCGGTGCTGTGTCACACCGCAACAGACGATCCACTCGTGGATTCCGACGACGTCGCGGAGATGCAGGCACACATGCTTCTTCTCGACAAGAGCATCGAGGTGTTTCCTCACCCGCAGACCCGGCACTTCTTTGCCGAGGCCGGAGTGCCTGTTCTCGACTCCATTGGCGAGTCAGATGCCCGCACAGCCTCGGAAGAGGCTGCCTCCGCTGAAGCCTGGGCTCAGACGCTGGAGTTTCTGGGGCGTCACCACAGCTCGTCCGCATAGAGGTCCGTGCCCGGCACTGTCGGGATGAAGGGAGCCACCAGCACAACGCTGGCGAGTCCCGACTCGTCGATCGTGCGGGCGGCTTCGCGGATCGCATCCCAGTGATCGCGGGGATCATCGCCGAGGAACAGCAGCTGCATGCTTCGCTGGCGTGTCCCGGGTCCCGTACCGAGCTTCATCGGAGCTTCTCCTTCGGCACCCTTGGGGATGATCGGGCGCCAATCCAGTACCAGGTCCACCGGTCCATCCTGAATCAGTGAGGGTGTGATGTTCTCATCGAAGAAGGCCGCGTATTCCTCGTGGCGCACTCCTTCGGCGCGATCCAGGTGAATGCTTACAAGTCCGGAGTATGGGTGATCCAGCGCCATGTGTGCCGGAATGCTGTCGCCGGCAGCGCTGTGCTCGCCCACATGGAAGTAGAGGGATGTATGAGCGTGTTCGCGGCCTTCGAAGCCCCGATCGTGGTCGTACAACTCATAGACCTGCTTGTTCGCCCAGGCGAAATGCTCCGCTTCGTGATCACCGTGGATGAAGTAGGTGGCCAGGTAGGAACCAGAATCGATCGGGTCGGCGACAGCGGATTCCTCGGGAACCCCGGCGGGAAAACGAAGGTCTTTCAGGGCACGGGTGGAGACCCATCTTCGCCCGGCGAACAGCCAGGGCCCAACCATGCAGCCCGAATAGAAGTGGTCTTGTTCATACCAGCGGTTGTACGCAACTTCCTGGCCCTTTGAGGGATCCACGAGCGTGTACAACATTGCACCAACACTGACGCCGGCATCTGCTCCGTATGGCTCCATCCCACACACGCTACGCCGCGGGAAGTGCCGATTCATCCCGGCGCCGCGTGCCGTGGAGTGTCCGGGGCGTGTTCTAGGATCGCGATCTCCATGGCTTCGGAATCTGCTCCCCCGACATCGAGACCAACCCGGATCCGGCTCCGGCACTGGCAATCCGTCGCCCTCGACAAGTTCTGGGCCAGTGAGAAACCGAACTTCCTGGCCGTGGCCACTCCGGGTGCCGGCAAGACCACCTTCGCCCTGGCGGCCGCAGTGCAGCACCTGATGGACGAACCGTCTGCACCCGTTGTGGTGGTCACCCCGACTGCCCATCTGAAGGCCCAGTGGTCCTCCGCAGCCTCAGCTCTCCGACTGCACCTCGATCCCGACTGGTCGCCCCGGGACGGGGCAGTTGCGGCCGACATGCACGGCATCGTGGTTACCTATCAGCAGGTTTCATCATCCGCTTCCGCACTGCGGAAGGTGAGCAGCGGCGCATTCGTGATCCTGGATGAGGTTCACCATGCCGGCGATGACCGCAGTTGGGGTACGGCACTCCTGACAGCGTTCTCGGGAGCCGAACGCCGGCTGTCGTTGTCGGGAACGCCATTTCGCAGCGACAGCTCGGCGATTCCGTTTGTCGATTACCACCTCGACGAGGCTCACGCCGACTTCGAGTACGGCTATTCCGATGCGCTGTCCGACCGTGCGGTTGTGAGACCCGTTTACTTCCCCCGCGTGGGCGGCTACATGGAATGGGTCGCCCCGGATGGCGGAGAGCATTCGGCCACGTTCTCCGACGATCTTGGGCGGGAGAAGGCCAACCAGCGGCTCCGCACGGCTCTCTCACTCGACGGTCAGTGGCTTCCCGAAGTGCTGCGCCAGGCCGATGAGCGATTGCAGGCAATGAGGATCAAGCATCCCGCCGCCGGTGGTCTGGTGATCGCCGGCGATCAGGACCATGCGCGTGGAATTGGCGATCTGCTTCGCAGAGCCGGACGTGAAGTGGTGGTGGCCACATCGGATGATCCCGGGGCCAGTCACCGCATCGCTGAGTTCGCCAAAGGGGATCAGCCGTGGATTGTGGCCGTGCGGATGGTTTCCGAAGGTGTGGACATTCCTCGATTGCGGCTCGCCGTGCTCGCCACCACGATCACCACGGAACTGTTCTTTCGGCAGGTTGTGGGAAGAGTTGTCCGCTGGACCAGGGGTGAAGGTGTGCAGAAGGCCTATGTGTTCGTCCCTGACGATCCTCGGCTGCGCCGGTACTCGTCAACACTTTCCGAGTCACGCCGTCACTATCTCAAGAGTCGGACCGGAAGTCGCCATGACGAATTTGCTGCGGGTGGTGACACGGGATTCGACTCCACGCCCGGGGCGGGGCGGGAAGAACAGTTGACGATGTTCGAAGTGATCGGGTCTGTGGCCACCGGTTCGGAGGAAACAGCGCCGGCAGATGCTCTCGGGGTGTTCAGCGATTCGCATGATCAAGTTCGGAATCTTGCGGCAGTCAACGAAGGAGCGGGAGTGGACTTGATGCTCGCACCGCCCACGCTCGCTGCTCGTCGGGGAACCGGATCGGCGGGATCCGCCACGATGGGCGACTCGTCAGAACCCGGGGAGTCGCGCTCGGCAACGAAGGCACGCCTTCGCGGGGCCAACTCCGCAATCGTGAAGGCACTCGTTGAGTCGACCGATCAGGGACACTCGGCGGTGAATCGTGAACTGAATCGACTCAGCGGAATCAACAAGGTGTCCACAGCCACGGTTGCGGAACTCGAGGTCCGCCTGGAAGCAGGACGGATCTGGCTCCGCTCCTGCTGACGGATCTGTTCGGAGCGCGCCTTGGGAGCTCGCCTTGGGAGTCCGCCTTCGGAGTTTGCTCGCTGCCCTTGCGTCAGCCTTCCCAAGGTCGCTCGGGCCACGAGTGTTTGCGGTAGCGGGACCGCATCTTGGCCCTGCAGCCGGAGAATTTCCAGGGGGTCAGCACGGTGCGCCGTCAAGGCCAGATCAACCCAGCCATCGAAGGGTAACCGAGCCCGTGCGGCACGGCCCCGTTCTGTTCTCTCTGATCGCGAAGGAGCCGGACCGTAAGGGTTCACCGCAAAGTTCGCCGCTGCGTTTCCAGGAGTCATAGGGTGATCATCCCCAGCCGACGAGGTGAGCTGAGCGTTTAGAGGCTCTTAAGGGCTGCTTGGGTGGCTTCGTATTCGTCGTCGGATATGAGGTCTCTGGCTCTCAGTTCTTCCAACTGCTTGAACTGCCCTATCAGGTCCTTCCCGCGCGATTCGAGATCCGGCAATGACGTGATTTCGTATTCACCAGAGGGGCTGTCCGCGTCCTCGGACTCCGGCATCTTGCGATTGCTGGGTCGGTTCGGCTGGGCAGGTGTCTCCCTCGAGACGTGTACCGGAGGCGCCCTAGAGTGGTGGTG
>JAUXGW010000099.1 GCA_030621865.1 Actinomycetes bacterium | reverse complement strand
CCCCCATGCACGGCCCCGCTCACCATGGCGATGGCGGCGCATGGCTTCGCGATCTGGCCGACTCATACGCCGCGCGCGGTGAAGCGGCCGCAAAAGACGCCATGGTGTGAACAGTCCGGCGAGAGGTCTTCCGGTGATGAGTTCCGCATAGGTATCCCTCCACCACTATTCGTGGTCGGTGTCTCACTATGCGTATAGGGTGAGAAATCAAACGGGGGCAGTCGAATGGGGATAGTGACTTCATGGTGAAACGACTCGGTTCCGGGCTTTCTGCTTCCGTGCTTTCTGGTTCCGTGTTTTCTGGTTCGCGGTTCACGCCGTTTCGGATCCTGGTGATCGGGGTGACCGCCCTGGCACTGGTGGTAGCTGCTTGTGTGGCACCGGCTCCGGCGTACCCGCAGCCGGGAACACCGACCCAGGAGAACACCGACGCCTACCAGTATCCGGCCGTGCGGGACGGAACCGGTGACTTCGTCTACAACCAGCTCTGGTACTTCAACTTCCTTGATGACGGCGGCGATGCTGACCCGGGCAACGATCTTGCCGGTGTGGCGGCCTACGGACTTGCCAATCCCGAGAACCTGCTGGGTCAGGATGGGGTATCAACCTCGTTCGGGATGATCATGCGTGATCCCGCCGATGGAGAGTCGTTCAACGTGTTCTCCCCGCAGGTCGATCCAGCCGTGCCCGGCAACTTTTCCGCGTCGACGAGCTTCCAGCCGGGTCCGGGACCCGAACTGGAGAACCCTTTCGGCACCATCGAGGTGATAAGTCCCGACGAGTACCAGATCGCAGGGAGTGTCACCGATGGAACCCGCACGATCACATGGGACCTCAACTACAGCCGCGGGCTGGGTCCGGGGTGGATGCCGTGGCAGAAATGGCCCATGCCTCCCACCTTGGGCGTCGTGCCTGCGTGGATCACCTATCACATGCAGATGCCCAACGCCGTGGTGAACGGCACGTTCACCGTCGATGACGGCACGGGCCCCGACGTCCACACCCTGAGCGATGTGAAGGGATACCACGACGGCTTCTCGAGTGAGTTCGTCTTCTCGATCATCGAGTGGGACTGGCTCGACTACAAACAATCCGATCTGTCGGTGCACATGCTCCATCCCCATGCCCCCGAATACAGCTGCGGGATATTCGATCCCGTCGATCCCTGCCTTCCCGGGAACCTCCGGGTCTTCTACGACGGGACCGAATACAACTTCTTCCGGGGTGAAGTGGACATCACCTACAACACCCTTGCCCACGATCCGACCTACGGAGTCGATTACCCGACCGAGGAGACGATCACCGCCGAGGACTCCGGTGGCAACGTGTTGACGCTGGACTGGACGCTCCTGCAGCAGCTCCCGGTGGCCTACGACGTGCCGGATCCCTTCGATGACACGGTGACCTATGAAATCATCGCCGAGTTCAGCGGCAGTTTCCACGAGGCGAGCAGCAACACGACGGTGCCGATATCCGGAACCGGCTGGGCCGACTGGTCGGGTGTGGTCAAAGCCACGCCCTGATTCCCGGCGTTATGTGGCCTGAGCGGGCAGATCCTGGCGCCTGGTACGGACATCGGAGATTGCCTGAGCGGCCGTGACGAGGGCGAGGCCGGTGAGCACGGCCTGCGCCGTGATCGGGAGCAAGCCGATGACAACGACGGCAACAATTGCCGGGAACCGCCCGAGCAGAATTCGTATCCACGGCTTGTCCGGGTTCTCCAGAACCATCAATAGTCCGAGGGACAACAGGGCAAGCGCGAGTGATCCTGACAGCAGAACGGCATGTGAAGTCTCAAGCGTTTGACCGGAGTCTGTGAGAACGGCCTCCTCGATGCCGACCCCCAGAGCGGTGATCGAAATCACGAGGGGAGCGTGGGCGAGCACCCATCCGATTCGGCGGATCCTGCCGCTGGGTCCGAGCGATCCGGAGGTGACTCCTTCGAAGTAGATCCACCACAGCGAGAACGACATGGTCAGCCCGATCGCACCGAATACCGCAGCGGAGGCGACCAGATGAGCTTCCGCCACACCGGTGACCACTGCGAGGACCGTCTCGCCGAGCACGATGATCGTGAACAGCCCGAAACGTTCCGGGAGATGATCCAACTGGAGCGGTACCGTCGCCATCCTCTTGCGGGAGGACGGAAGGAATGGCACTGCCAACTCCAACACGATGGCTACAGCCCAGAACGCACGCCTGACGTTGCCTTCGACGGTTGTGGAGAGAAGCCAGATTCCTGCACTGACGACCATCAGGTACATCATGCGGTTGGCGAGCGCCCGAGCCTCAGGTAGTGCCAGACGCACTCGCAGGTACGAGATTGCAACGAGCAACCGGAACACCGCCAGCGACACTGCGAACTGGGTTCCCCTTCCCTCGGCCACGCTTGCCGCCATGGCGGCCACCATCAACATCTGGCCGAACGTGATGAGTCGCTGGGTGAGATCGTCGGTGTCGAACCTGTTTGCGTAGAAGGTGGCCACGACCCACGACAACCAGATCGGCAGATACACGAACGCATAGAGGGCCACTCCGGACCACGACACATCCTCGAACAGCCGTGTCGCCAGCTGCGCAACAGCGACGACAAATATGAGGTCGAAGAACAGTTCGGCCCAGGTGGCCTGGCGATGACCTTCCTCAGTCCCTCGCACCACCGGTGGGTTCCACATGCCTCGCACCTCCTGTCGTCATTGGTCTCTGCTCATTGAAGTTCTCTGGTCATCGAAGTTCTCTGGTCCTCGAACTTCGGGCGCATCCGGGCCAGATTGCCGATCAGGTTGGTTGTGACGCCGGGATCCTCAGGCCGTTGCCGCCTCGTCGACGACCACTGCGGAGCCTTCCATGTAGCTGGCATCGTCGGAAAGCAGGAACGCTGCCACGGCGGCCATCTCCTCGGGTTCGCCTATCCGGTTCGGCCCGATCACCCGGCGGCCATACTCCTCGAGGAACTCCTCCATGGTCACACCCTCGGGCGGCAACTCCGCGCCGCTGTTGCCGACGATGTTCGTGGACATGTTGCCGGCAACCAGACAGTTGAACCGCACCCGGCCGACGTACTCAGACGCCAGCACCTTCGTGAGATTGATGACGCCGGCCTTCGCTGAGGCGTACGCCGCCTGCCACGGCGCACCCCGCATGCCGCCGATGGAGCCGACATTGAC
The DNA here is from genome assembly GCA_030621865.1 of Actinomycetes bacterium. GTDB lineage: Bacteria > Actinomycetota > Acidimicrobiia > Acidimicrobiales > Microtrichaceae > JAHRAZ01. The sequence continues at coordinate 5,370 of JAUXGW010000099.1, read as the reverse complement.
CACAGCACCCTTGGTCTCCAGCAGATGCGGGATCACAGCCTTGTTGGTGATGAACGTGCCGGTGAGCACCACGTCGACCACCCGCTGCCATCGCTCGAGCGGGAGTTCGTGGGTAGTGCCGAAGTCGACGATGCCCGCGCAGTTCACGAACCCGTCGAGTCCGCCGAGCCACTCGACGGCGCTGCCGAATGCCGACTCGACGTCGGACTCGCTCGAGATGTCGGCCACCCAGGACTTTGCCGAACCACCGAACTCCTCGGCGGCTGCGGCGACCTTTTCGCCGGCGAGATCAACCATGGCGACGCGGGCACCCTCGCTCACGAGGCGGCGGGTGGTGGCCAGCCCCAGTCCATCGGCGGCGCCGGTGACGATGAAGCGTTTGTCGTCGAAGCGGTGAATGGTCATGGGTGCTCCCTGTGTTGTTGAAACGGCGGCTCGCCGCCCCGCAACCGCTGAACATACTGGACCCGTCGGTGCTCCGCGAAGCTCGGCGCTGCGGGGATCAACAGGGGATCGATAAACGCCGCACCGGATCGATCACCGCGAGCTGGAAACCTTCCGGCGGCGCGGGATCAGCCAGCTCAACCAGATCAACACCGCTGCCAGAGCGCCCACCACCCACGGCCACCAGGGGGATCCATCCCCGTCTCCGTCGGCTCCGGGCTCTGTGTCGGCGGCGGCGACGGCTGGTGGTGGAGGCGGATCAGTGGGGACGTGGCTGGTGACACCGAAGAGGGTCCCGGTGTAGATGGTCCCGTCGGGGCCGACCTCGGTGGCGGCGTACACGGAGTTCTCGCAGCTGTTGGGCAGGCGGCTCACGATCTCCTCAAGGGCAGCTCGCTGGGCCGGTTCCACGCCGTCCAGGGCCTCCTCCGCGCAGGGCTCATTGGCGGCGGGAAACCAGGCCCGGGAATCGCCGGTGTCGAAGTCGACCGCCTCGATTCCCCAGCGGCCGTCGCGTAGTCCGACGCCGTAGAAGAGTCTCGTCGCCTCGCTCATGGTGGGGATGCCGTTCGGGATGCTGATGTCGGAGCCGGCCCACACCGAGTGGCAGGCCTGCTCTTCGGGATCCCAGTCGATGCGTTCGATCCCGGAGGGAGCCTGGGCCGGGTCACCGCCCTCGAGGGCGGCTCGGGCCGAGGCCAGTGCCGGTGGGAGTCCTTCGGTGATCGAGTCGTCGGTGATCCTGTTGTTGACGTGCACCGTGGCCTGGCCCCGTACGAGCACCGACTGCTCCGACAGTGAAGCTTCAGCGTCTGGGTCGCCGAAGGTCACGGGGAACTCACAGGCGATGCGCTGGTCGGCGCCCGGCCGCACCGGTTCCCAGCCTTCGGGGATCTCGTCGCGCCAGAGCAGCACGACGTGCATCAGGTCCTGGCCGTCGGTGATGACAACGAAACGATCGTCGTCTTCGGCGGTGCCCATGAGTGAGGGCGTGGAGCCCGAACCCTCACCGAGGCGGATGGCCGCCGCTTCGCCGCCGGCCTCGTAGGGAGCCGACCAGGTCACCTCGAGCCGGTCGGTCTGCTCCTCGCTGTCGATCCGGTACATCCGACGCGACGTCACCACGTAGATTCCGCCGTCCTCGTCGGCGGCGAGGCTGTTCGAAACGGTCTCCAGGTCCTCGCCTGCGACCGAGGTGTCGTCGCAGGCTTCGCCGTTGAGCGAGGTCGTGGTCACCGAATCGGGCGACATGGCATCCGGATCGCGGGGCAGCACACCGATCACACCCTGTTCGGTGGCGAAGGCGACCTCGCCGCTGTAGGTCATCGTCGCACCCACCAGCACGTCGTCGTCGCGGCAGAAGGCCTCCTCCGGCATCTCGAAGCGGGTCACCAGGCGGATGGGGGAATGGCGGTCGCCAAGTACCTCGTCCTCGTAGACCTCGAACGAGCGTTGGCGGCCCACGATCAGCCGGCCGTCGCGGTCGAGGATGCTGTAGGCACCGGTGATGCCTCCGGCCGCAGGCTCGGGAGGATCGGCCTCGCGCTCGGCGGGGAGGTACACGTCGATGACCTCGCCCGTGTCGTGATCCAACTTGATGACGCCCCGGTCGTCGGCGGTGTTCACCAGCGAACCCCACACCGCGATCCCGCCGTCGTCGTACGGTTCGGTGAACTGGAGCTGGATGGGCACACCCGGGACCACGACGTGGCGGGGTTCGACCTCGTCATCGGCCACCGGACCGGCCCAGGCCGAGGAGGCCTGGGCGTAGCTGCCGCGGTGCGAAACGCTCCAGGGGGAGTCGGGCAGCGCCGGGTTGCACGGTGGTTCATGGGCGGCAACCGGCTTCGTGCAGTCGGTCGTCGGGGCCTCGTCGCCTCCACCCGCACCGGCGGTCGGTGTGCCGGCGAGGAGTCCGACTGCGGTCAAAACGATGAGGATCCACAGGACGCGGCGCACGGTTCGAAACTAGTGTCGCCACGCCGTTGGGGCCCACTGGATCGTGGACGAGACGTGTGAAATCGTCGTCCTGACGATTCCGAGTTGAAACCTGACGCCCGTGTCATATGCTGATTCCCGCAGTCCCAGAGACAGGAAGGACCACTATGCGAGCGGATCTTGAGGCGCTGGCCAAACCGCGGCCTCCGCTGACCGACGGAGTAGAGATCGACCCGGTTGTTGCCGAGGTGATACGCGGCGGCATGGAAACCATCTGTTTCGAGATGGCCGTCTACGTCTCGCGTACCGCCACCACGCCGCTTCTCAACCAGAGCAACGAACGCAACGCGTCGATTCTCGACGCGAATGGTCGTTGTGCCGCGGTTTCTGTCGGCATCCCCCAGCTGATGCTGGCCTCCGCCCTGCCCGTGCGCTTTGCCATCGAACACTTTGGTGACGACATGCATCCCGGCGATGTCTACCTGGCGAACGATCCCTACCACGGTGGTGGTCACCTGCCCGACTACAACGTCTTCGCTCCTGTGTTCGCCGAGGGGCGACGGGTGCTCATGGCCAGTATCCAGTGCCATCACGGCGACACCGGTGGATCTGTTCCCGGCGGCTACAACGTGTCGGTCGACAACGTCTGGGGTGAAGGTCTGCGGGTACCCGCAATGAAGGTGGTCGACGCCGGAGTGGAACGTACCGATGTCCTGGAGATGATGGCCGTCAACAACCGCCAGCCCGGGCACATGGGCGATCTGCGATCACAGATTGGATCGGCTCAGCTCGGCGCCGAGCGACTCGGGCAGATCCTCGAACGCTTCGGAGCCGAAACTGTCGAAGCCGCGGTGGACTACTTCATCGACTCCACCGGCCGGCGCTTCCGCGAGGAGGTGCGTGGATGGCCCGACGGCACCTATACCGCCGAGGTGTTCGGCGATCACGATCCCTGGGGTAATCCAGACATCCGCATCAATGTCGCGGTGACCGTGGACGATGGCCGGCTCGTCGTCGATTTCACCGGCACTGACGACCGCGACGAACTCCAGGCCTGGTCGAGCTTCGGGAACACCCGGGCCTACTCCATAGCCCAGGTTGCCTGCATCACCAGCCCCAAGATCCCCAAGAACGAAGGGTTTTTCGAAAGCATCGAAGTGATCGTTCCCGAGGGCTGCGTGCTCAACCCGCCGTACGGAAAGCCCGTGAGCGCCGGGACACATCACCCGGGTACCGAGGTGGGGGAGGCCATTGCCCTGGCGCTACAGGAGGTCGCGCCCGACCGCGCCGTGCCCCAGGTGTACAAGACCGGCATTCCCACGATCATGACGGGGGAGGATCCCCGCACGGGCCTGCCCTTCACCGATCATTCCGCCGAGACTCACGCCGGTTGGTGCACCGCAGCCAGGGGCATGGACGCCTGGGGTGCCCAGAATGCGTCTTTCGGCAACCTCTGGAAGGCCACGACCGAGATCAACGAGAGCCTCTATCCCCATCTCCAGCTGGATCGCGATTACCGCATCGACTCGGGTGGTCCGGGCCAGTGGCGGGGACTTTGCGGAGCCCATTACATCAAACGAACCCTCGTCCCCTGTGAGATCTACACCTATGTGGTGGGAATGAAGTACCCGATGCCGGGCGTGGTCGGCGGCGGGGATGGTGCGCCCAACAAGCTCACCCTGCGCTACGGATCCGATGATCCCTTCGTCGTGCAGCACACCGCGGACCGGGTGCCGATGGAGGCCGGCCAGTCATTCAACTTCGACTACGGCGGTGGGGGCGGCTGGGGAGATGCACTCGATCGCGATCCTGCCGCGGTGCTCGATGACGTGCTCGATGAGTATGTGAGCGTCGAAGGAGCCGAGCGTGACTACGGCGTGGTGCTGACGGGTTCGCTCGAGGACCTCACGCTCGAGATCGACCACGATGCAACGGCAACGCTGCGGGACGAGCGGCGGAACGGCCGAGGGGAGCAGGGCTGATGGGATACCGAGTCGGCGTTGATGTCGGTGGGACCTTCACCGACCTGCTCTGTGTCACACCCGAGGGCGAGGTTCTGCTCGACAAGGCCCCGAGCACTCCCGAGGATCAGTCGGTCGGCGTGATGAACGGACTCGCACAGCTAGCCGAGCGCGTCGACCTCCCGCTCGATGAGTTCTGTTCACAGCTCGAGATCGTCGTGCACGGCACGACGGTCGGGGACAACACGATGATCGAGATGAACGGCGCCGAGACCGGCCTTCTCGTGAGCAAGGGTCACCGCGACGAGATCGAACTCCGACGCGGCTTCAAGGAGGAGATCTGGGACCCGGCCTTTCCTGCGCCTCTCCCGATCGCCCGCCGACGGGCCCGCATCCCGATTCCCGAGCGCCTGAACTTCGAGGGAGAGGTCATCGAAGAACTCGATGAGGAAGCTGTGCGCAAGGGCGTGAGGCGTCTGGAGAAACTGGGCGTTCGATCCATCGCCGTGATGTTCCTGTTCAGCTTCGTGAACCCGGAACACGAGCGCCGCGCCGCCGAGATCATTCTCGAGGAGTACCCCGATGTCGAACGGATCTCCCTTTCACACGAGGTGATGCCGCGAGGTCCCGAGTACGAGCGCGTGTCGACGACACTCGTCAATGCATACATCGCACCGAAGATCGCGAGATACATCAACCACCTCCAGACCCAGCTCAGAACAGCGGGGTATGGCGGGCAACTCCTGGTGATGCAGTCAACGGGTGGAGTCATGCCGCCCGACTACGTGTCGCGGCGGGCCGTTTCGACGTTGGCATCGGGCCCGACCGGTGGCGTCATGGGAGCAGCATTGGCAGCGGGGCGCGCCGGTGTCAGCGACTTCGTTGCCATGGACATGGGTGGCACTTCCTTCGATGTCTGCCTCGTTCGTGACGATCGGCCGGAGATAAAGACCGACTGGATCTGGCGCTACCGCTACTACATCGGCCTGCCGATGGTCGATGTGCAGAGCGTGGGAGCCGGTGGCGG